>JAFADQ010000319.1 GCA_023424725.1 Bacteroidota bacterium | reverse complement strand
GCCTGGTTCTTGGGGTGTTATAAAAAAATCGAACCCTTTGGCGCCGGTAATGCGGCCATAGCTGCGCCGGGTAAACTGGTTTATGGTGGGCTGGTAAGCGGTTAGCCCTTCAGGCCACGCAATTTCGGGAGCTGTGATAGACGAAATATTGCCCGCGCCCTCTATCCGGAACATGTAGTTAAAGCCTTTGCGGGTTTTAAACTCTGAGTGGCTAATGCCTTCTTTTAACCGGAAATTGCCAATGGCAACTTTTTCGCGCAACGGGTGCGGCGGCAATTCTTTTACTTCTACAATTAGTGGCGCCGAGTAGTATGTTTTTTCTTCCGCAACTCTGGCCGGCCCATCAAAACTGCGGTTGGTAAGCATACGGTAGCGCGTCATTTCCAAACCAAGACCCGGAAACAGCATTGGCTGCGCCGTGAGCGGGAAATAAACCGCCTCATACAGCTTAAAACGCAGGTAAGGGTTGCCTTCTATTTCCAGGTTTTCGGGCTCGATCTCGTATTGCTCAAAAAACTCTTCCCAAACGTTTTGCTGGCGTATTTTCTTTACAAGCTCGGGCAATTGTTTGCTGAAGTTTTTAAATTCAAGCAGGTTGCGTTCATGAAAAGGCAAATAAAAATACAAGGTAATGTGAACGCCCTCGCCCGTATAAACCGATTTTTTAGAGGTTCCGAGATACAGAAATGCGCCGCCTTCGTTGGCTTTTACATCGGCCAGCTTAGGAATTCTTTCTTCTGCATCCTCTATTTCTTCTGATTCAGAATCGGCTGTGGTTTCACCATCTTCTGTAGATTCTGTTTCTACCTTCGGCCCAACTTTTATCGTTAATCCTTCTGAATCTACCGAGTGCCCATTAACCCTTATGCTAAAAGGTTTAAGCACAAAACTGCCCTCACGGGTTGGCCTGTAGCGCTGCACCATCTGCTGATTTACAGATTCGGCGCCGCCTGTAATGGTAGTGGTAGTGGTAGATGTAGACCGGCCGGCTTTGGTAAGCCCCCCAATATCCGGAAACTTAGAATATTCTTTTATGGGCTGCCCGTCCGAAACAATGGTGATGTAAAAGAACTCGTTAATTCCGATTTCCGGAGCGCTTAACTCTATCCGGAGTTCTTGAGCCCTTGCCGTACTCTGAAAAACCAGGCAAGCTAACAATAACAGAAAAAGTCTGTTATAAGCTTTAGAAGCGGTATTAAAGATAAAAGGAAGTTGTAGAATGCGCACCGTGCTAATTTCCGGATATAAGAGGTTAAAATTACACTTTATATAGAGCTAATAAAAACATGGAAAAATACTCGTCTTAAAACTTGACAAATCGTAAATGATTTGCTACCTTCCTATTCTAAAAGGCAGCATTAACTAAACCGAGAGAGTTATGTTGGAATATGTAAAAACAATATTAGAAAAAGTCAGCTTTGACGGAAAACTCTTCGAGAAAGAGTTATTTAAAGCCCTTCGTACCTTGGGTCGCGAAGAATTAAAATTGCTAAAAAACTGGTGTTACGAACGGTTCTCGCGCATTTACAGGGCCATTCTTAACCGCGCATTTGCCCACATATAAGCTGCAAGTGTCATTTTAATGGCCGATAGAGCACAAAATCCGAGAAAACTTTAGAGGAGCGCCCAAAGCGCTCCTTTTTATTTTAGCTCGCTTTGGTTGCCCGCAACACTATTTTTGGCCTCCGCAGCCTCACTGCTCACAAATTGTATATTCCGTTTTAAACCGGCAAATTTTGTGCGCTTCACTGCCGATTTCTGAAACACCTGCCGGAAAACTTCTTCGGTTATTTCTTTCCAATCAGATTTTTTTAGTTGATGCAAATCCGGGTGCGGGTTAAATTCCGGAGTAGAGTGCGGCTTTGAGAACCGGTTCCAGGGGCACACATCCTGGCAAATATCGCAGCCAAAAATCCAGTCGCCGAATTTGCCTTGTACCTCGCCAGGTATCTGGTCTTTCAGCTCTATTGTAAAATAGGAAATGCACTTGCTGCCGTCTACCACATACGGCTCGGTAATGGCTTGGGTAGGGCAGGCGTCGATGCATTTGGTACAGGTACCGCAGTAGTCTTTTATCGGTCCGTCTGGTTCCAGCTCCAAATCCAGAATCAACTCAGAGATAAAATAGAAACTGCCGACTTGCGGGGTGATGAGGTTTGAGTTTTTCCCAACCCAACCTAAACCGCTTTTTCGTGCCCAGGCTTTGTCCAGAACAGGAGCCGAATCGGTAAAAGCGCGGCCGTCTACTTCGCCAATTTCTGCGGTAATAAACTGCTGCAATTCGCGCAGTTTGGCTTTAATTACGTGGTGGTAATCTTGCCCGTAAGCATATTTAGAGATCTTAAACGTATCGTCCGGCTGCTGTTCTTCCGGATAATAATTCAGCAATAAACTCACTACCGATTTTGCTCCGGGCACGAGCACACGTGGGTCGAGACGCATATCGAAATGGTTCTCCATGTAGCCCATTTGCCCGTGCATACCCTGCGAGAGCCATTTTTCGAGGCGTGGCGCATCATCCTCTAAAAACCCTGCCTTAGAAACTCCGCAATATAGAAAGCCCAGCTCTAAAGCTTTTTGCTTTATAAGGTGGGTGCGCTGCGAAATTTGAAGTTGAGTTGGCATAGAAAACAAAACCCTCAGGCAAAGATAACCTGAGGGCTTTACTTATAGTTCTGGAATGATTGTTTATGTTTCGAAAACTAAGATTTTGGTTATAACAGCCTGAAAATTGGCCTTTGCAGCTTTTGCAATTAAGAAGCTTTGCGCATGAAGCTCTCTAACTTCCTGATTCTCTCTTCGTGCTGTGCGAAATTTTCCATCTGCTCGTTAAGGCGCTGCACGGAGTGTTTCAACTCAATTATATGCATATTGGTAGTAACTTGCTGGTGTTCGAGGCGGCCCAACCGGTCGTTGGTTTCTTTTCTGAATTCGGAAAATTCAGATCTAAAGGCAGAAAATTCTTCCACTAAACGATCCTGACGCTGAAGCGAGGCGGAGAGCAGTTCCAGTATTTCCTGATTAAAGTCCATGGCAAGCAGATGATTATAAACAAATATACGAAAATTAAGCCTTGCCGGATAGGGCAAGGCTTAACTTTTGTATTTCAAAATTAGGTAATATCGAAAAGCGATGGATTTGTGGTGCGCGGAGGCGTTTTGCCCAAGTGATGGTACGCCATTTCTGTCGCTTCCCGGCCCCGCGAGGTACGCTTTAAGTATCCTTCCTGAATCAGGAACGGTTCGTACACTTCTTCAATCGTTTCGGCTTCTTCGCCGCAGGCAGTGGCAATGGTAGTTAAGCCAACCGGGCCGCCTTTAAACTTATCGATTATGGTAGAAAGAATACGGTTGTCCATGTCATCAAGTCCGTTCATATCTACATCTAAAGCAGAAAGTGCAAACCTCGCAATAT
>JAFADQ010000217.1 GCA_023424725.1 Bacteroidota bacterium | reverse complement strand
GCCGTTTGCTGGCAGATAAGGGAATTACCACTGCCGCCGATCATCACACCGTATTCGATAATATCGTAAATATTTACCGCCGCTTCGAGACAGACGAAATACCAAACGCGCAGCTTACGGTAAGTTTTCAGGGGCACAACCAGTTGGTAATGACCGATGAGGAAGGTTTTTTTGTATTGAATATTGAGCCTTCGCAGCCCCTCTCGCAGGACGAATTGTATCAGTTTGCCACTGTTACACTAAAAGATGCGCCGCTAAAAGAAGTGCCCGTTGGCCTTACCGCGCTGGCCGAAATAATGGTACCGCCTAACGATGCCGAATTTGGAATTATAAGCGATATAGACGATACCATTATAAAAACCGGCGCCACCAATCTGTTTAAATTAGCCGAAACCAGCCTTTTTCATAACTCCCGCACGCGGTTGCCCTTTGCCGGAACCACCGCTTTTTTCAGAGCGCTATTGTTGGGCAGAAACGGTAAGCGAAACAACCCTTTCTTTTACGTATCCAGCAGCCCCTGGAATTTGTACGACATGCTGCTGGATTATCTGGATGTGCAGAAGTTACCCCACGGCCCTATTTTGCTGCGCGATATTGGCATCAGCAGCGAGCATTTTCTGGGGAAAGACCACCTGAGCCACAAAATGCACGAAATAGAGAACATACTGCTTACCTACCCTACTTTGCCTTTTGTTTTAATTGGCGACAGCGGCCAGCAAGACCCTGTTATTTACAGAGAAGTGGTGAAGAAATTTCCGGGCCGCATAAAAGCCATTTATATACGCGATGTAAAAGTGCCCGAGCGAGCCGAAATTGCCGTTTCGGTGGCCGATGAGCTAAAGCAAGGCGGCGAAGTAGAAATGCTGCTGGTAGAAAATTCGCTTCGCGCCGCAGAACATGCCGCTTCTATTGGCCTGATAGATCCGGCAAGGTTGCAGGAAGTAGCCGACGATAAATACATAGACGAATTGCTGCCCGAAGATCCCGAAGAAGCAATTTTGCAGCAGGAAGAAGGACAACTGGAAGTACCGAAAAAAACAGAGTAAGGTGCTTCTTGTATATAAAATTTCAGAATTGTAAGGCTTTTCTTACACCTGAATCTACCGGAATTTACCTTACGGTTCAGTGTAAATTAACTGGAGTGGTCGCTAACAATTACCCAACTGCCGTTAATTTTTTGCCAAAGCAAACTAAAGTGGCCCTGCAGGTTTCCGGCTTCGCGGGTTAAGTGCCATTTACCAATTACATGGGCGTTTTCGGGGTTTAGCAATTCGGTTTTAATAATGGTAAAAGTAAGCTTTCCCATCGCTCCGGCGGTTGGGTAGCTTTTTTTGTAATTCTGTAAGGTTTGTTGCCAGCCGTAGGTTACGCCGCTTTTACCTATAAATGTAAGCGAATCGTTTTGCCAGTAACCTTGCATATAGGCCTCCAGATCGCCACGGTTCCAGGCCATTTCCTGCTCGTTAAGAATCCGGGTTATTTCTGTTATTTCATTGGTGCTGCGGGCATCATTTTTTGTGGCATTGGCGCAGGAAAATGCTATCAGGCTTAAAAAAGCAATCTGTAAGGTTATAACTACAGTTTTCATTTATGTTATCAGGCTCTGTTGCAGCACTTTTTGCCCTTTGCAGGTACTTGTATTAATAAAAAAACTCTACCAAACTGGTGCCGCCAATAAGGCGCATGTGCTTGGCAATGCGGTCGCGCTTGCGAATAATAAAAGCCGTTGGATTTTTAGCGCTGTACTTTCTGGGGTTTGGCAAAACGGCGGCAATGGTAGCGGCTTCGGAGCGGCTTACCTCGTTAGCGCTTTTACGGAAAGCCCAGCGTGAGGCTTCTTCTACCCCAAAAATTAAATTTCCGGTTTCGGCCACGCTCAGGTACATTTCCATAATGCGTTCTTTATCCCAGATCAGCTCTATTATGGCGGTGAAATAAGCTTCAAGGGCTTTGCGAAGGTAGCTTCGTCCATTCCACAAAAACACGTTTTTTGCCACCTGCTGGCTTATGGTGCTGCCTCCGCGCACGGTCCGGCCACGCTGGTTATGCTCAAAGGCTTTTTGCATAGCCTTAAAATCGAAACCGGCGTGGTTCAGAAAATTCTGATCTTCGGATGCGATCATGGCAAGCGGTACCTGCTTAGAAACATCTTCTACCTGCACGGCCTTGTAGCGCAGGTTTTTCCATTTTCCGGTTTCTTCCAGGCTATCGTTTTTGCGCTGCAGCATTAGCAACGTGGCAGGCGGTGCAAAAAAACGCAACCCTATTAGCCATATCATACTTACCGCCCGAAGCATAAGAAAATACTTGCCGGCCAGCAAAAGAAATATCTTTTTTTTGCCCGCGGCTTTCTTCACGCCTTTGCCCTGTTTTGGCGCTCTGGTTGCCTTTAGAGTTTTCGGCAGCGGATTTCTTGAATTAGTGGCCATAGAATAATTGACAAATTTAAAACAAAACTATCCGGCAACCGGCATAACTGTGCTTCAAAATCAACCGGTTGGGCTAAAAAAACCGTACATTAACATAAAGTACGGCTGCTGGCAAATTGCTGAGCCTAAGGCCCCGAAATGTAATACCATGAATAAGATAATTCCGTTATTTCCGCTTAACATTGTTGTATTTCCGGGCGAAAAACTAGATCTGCACATTTTTGAGCCGCGCTATAAACAGCTAATCCTGGATTGCAAAAAGAACAATACCACATTCGGGATGCCTTTTTTTAATAAAGATGTGGTTTCCGGAATCGGCACCGAACTGAAATTGCTCAGGATAGAAAAAACCCATGCCACCGGCGAAATGGATATTAAAACCATAGGCTGCGGGGTTTTTAAAGTTAAGATGAACTACCAGCGCCTGCCCGGAAAATTGTATGCCCTCGCGGCCATAGAAATGTTGCCAAACGAGCCCGAAGAAGACCCGATGGTAAAAGCAGAGCTTTACGAACAGCTTCAAAATTTTTATAAAGCGCTTCAGATCCAGAGTTTGTTTATAGCGCCGCCGATTAATTTTAAGGCATTCGATATAGCGCATAGCATTGGTTTATCTGTGCAGCAGGAATATGGGTTACTTGGCCTCTCTAAAGAAAGCGAGCGCCAGGAGTATTTGCTTAACCATTTAAAAAAAGCGGTTCCGGTGGTGAGCGAGTTAGAAAAAATGAAGGAAAAAATACGCCTGAATTAACCAGTAACATCTTACCTGCAGCGGCCAAAATAATAGGCGTTTCAGCATAAAAATATGGTAGTTTCTGAATGGATCTGGTACTTTCTGTTTGCTGTAATTACCTTCTACCTGCTTTTTATAGCCTATAAACTCGTACATGAGATCAGGTTCCGCAGAAAGATATTTATTGCCATGCCCGAGCTGCTGTGGCAACACCAAAGCCCCGGCCCGGAGGCAGAAATTCTGCAGGAGATTTTTCTTGCGGGCGATTTCGGAAATGTAGCTCCCGATGGCAACGACCCGGTGCTGAAGGCGCTGCGGGCAGAATTACAAAAATCAACTCAAAAATCGACCTTAATTTTTCTGGGCGACAATGTTTACCCTGTGGGTTTGCCACCTGAGGGAAGCACCAGGCGCGCCGCGGCAGAAAAAAAGCTGCAACAGCAAATAAACCTGGTAACAGAAACTAATTGCCGCGCCATTTTTTTAAGCGGCAACCACGACTGGAACAAAGGCCGCGAAAACGGTTTGGAACAATTACTACGGCAAGAAAAATTTGTAACCGACAGATTGGGCCCGGTATTTTTACCATCGTGCGGCTGCCCGGGCCCAGAGCTGATAGAGGTAAACGAGCAATTAGCCATATTGGTGCTAAACACGCAATGGTGGGTGCAGCGGGGCAACAGGCCAATAGGCAAAGCCATGGGTTGCAAAGCCGAAACAGAAAAAGAGGTTTTCGCTAACCTAATCCGGATTTTAGACGAGAACAGCCACCGCCGAATACTCATCGCGGCGCACCACCCATTGTACAGCAATGCGCTGCATGGCGGCAAGCACACTATTAAGCACCATGTTTTTCCGCTTACTGCGGCGCATAAAAAATTGTATGTACCATTGCCCATGGCGGGCTCGCTCTATCCTATTTACCGCAGGCTTTTCGGGGCTTACGAAGATATGTCGCACCCGCGCTATAAACGAATGCGAAAAAAGCTGCTGCGGATTTTGCAATCGCATAAAAACATAGTGTACGCGGCAGGTCACGACCATAATTTGCAGCACTTCCGCCACAAAGGCAATCATTTTTTAATTAGCGGCTCGGCCAGCAAAACAGCTTATGTGCGCAAAGGCGGCAAAGCATCCTTTACGCACGAGCATCTTGGTTTTATGAAACTGTGCTATTATGCAAATGGGGAGGCCTGGCTTACGGTTTTAGAACCTGATTTAACTAAAGAAAAGGGTGAAACTAACGTAGTGTATAAAAGTAAATTGATGTGAGTGTAATATTTGTTTACCTGTTGCTGCAAAGGCCAAAAACCACTGCAACAGAAAGCAAATTTTTGTTAGTTAACTTTCTTTACTCTTTTTCTGGATCCCAGATTTAAACGCTATTTTACGGTCTAATCAGCATCAGAAAAAGGCAGGAGCACCTGCAAGTTTCCTTCCTGAATTTCTACTGTCACCTCTTTGGTTGGTGGCATAATCTCACCGTCTATTTGCAGCAGTTCGTCTTTCTGGTTTATAATCGTAGCTTTTTTACACCTTATAATTCTGGAATACACCGATTTATCTATTGTTTCGTTGTACATAATCAGCAAAATACCAATGGCAGCCGCTTTAGGAAAAGGCTCCAGAATACATATCTCGAACCAGCCATCGTTAAGTACCGCATTTGGGTTTATGGTGGCGTTGCTGCCAAAGTTGCGGGCATTCGTGATGGTGATCATAAAAGCCTCGCCCGAAAAAGTTTCGGTACCGGTAGTGATGTTGTAATGGCCGGGTGTGAAGTTAATGTATTCTTCCAGGGCAACCTTTGCGTAGGTGCCGGGGCCGCGGGTGCTTGCCTCGTCGAAGCGCTTTACCACCAACGCATTAAAACCAAGATCGGCTAAATGAATGCAGAGTTTCTGATTTACTAATAATGTATCTATTCTTTTTGCCTCATTTTTAACCAGCACCTGCAGCGAATCGGGAATACTTTGCGGTATACCCAAATCTTTGCTGAGGCCATTTCCGGAGCCCATAGGTATTATAGCAAGCGGGATATTTGTTTTTGGCAAGGCTTGGGCGGCAAGATGCACCGTTCCATCGCCGCCCACTGCTGCCACTACATCGGGTTTATCTTGTAAAATTTGTTGGGTAAGTTTTGCGGCATCGTTCTGGCCCGAGGTTTCGAAAAAGGAACAGGAGATATTTTGAGAAACGGCAAATTCAGTAATTTTTTCGCGTACCTCTTCTTTGTCTGTGCCGCCAGACACCGGATTAACCACAAACAAAACGCTGCCTGGCTTCATTATTAAACAAGTGAAACTTTAAAGCTATTTTACTAAACCAGAAGGCAATGTACTGCCATACTGCACTCTTATAGCATTTTCTATTCTTGCAATGCGGTTGCCGGGGTTTGGGTGCGTCTGAAAAAACTCTGTGTTTTTGTTTCGGCCGGCAGCCCTGGCCAGAACTTCCATTACTTTAATTAAAGATCTGGGATGGTAACCTGCTTCTGTTGTAAATTTTACGGCAAGTTGGTCTGCGTCCAACTCGTCTTCGCGGCTAAATTTTAAGGTCATTAGCTGGCCAATAAGCGCGGCCGCAACTCCACCGGCTGCCGAGGTTGGGTTGTCCGGATCGTAAATCGCAATGGCGGCTGCCCCCGAAAGGCCTTCCGTTAATTGTGCTTTGGCTAACTGCTCTGCCGAGTGCCGGGCCACCACATGGCCTATTTCGTGGGCTAAAACTCCGGCAAGCTGCCCGTCTGTGGTAAGTTGCTTTGCCAAACCGGCGGTAATAAAGATCTGGCCGCCCGGAAGCGCAAAAGCATTCAGGGTTTGCTCATCGGCCAGCAAATGAAAATCGAACTTATAAGGAGTTTTATCTACTTTGGCGCCGGTAACTAATTGGTTGCCGATGGCCTTAATTTTGGCCGCCGCAGCTTTATCGGGGTGCAAACCACCGTATTGCGCCGCCATTTGGGGCGCGGCCTGCAAACCAAGCGCTATCTCCTGGTCTACAGTCATGCTTATATGCTGATTTTCGCCGGTTACGGGGTTTTCCTGCCGGTTGCACCAGTACGTAAGCAACGACATAGCACCTATAAACAAGGCAATAATAAACTTAATTACCACGCTCATAGGTGCTTGCAGGTTAAATATTAG
>JAFADQ010000289.1 GCA_023424725.1 Bacteroidota bacterium | reverse complement strand
GTTCCGCAATCTTCATTCAGAAATGATAATAGAAAATGCGCCCCAGCGTTTTCTGGATTCTTTAAGCCTGATTACGCCGCGGGCAATAGTAAGTTTAAAAGACGCAAATCCTGAAAAAAGCCAGAAGCTGGTAGTATACCCCAACCCTAACGACCCCGTTAGAATGGTAGCCCGGTATGGCCAAAACAGCGAAACGCTAAGTACAATTCAGCAGCAAATGTTCGGAAAGATCCTTATCAGAAAAAATCAGCTGCTAAGAAACCCTAAAACCAAAAGATAGCCTTAGGAAAAGCTAATTTTATAATTACCTTTGCTATAGTAAAAATAACCTCCTATGAAGTTCATTGTTTCGTCATCAGCGCTGCTGAAGCAACTTTCTGCCATAAACGGAGTGATCACTACCAGCCCGGTGGTGCCCATTCTTGAGAACTTTCTGTTCGATATAAAAGATGGTGTTTTAACCGTTACTGCCAGCGATCTGGAAACTTCTATGATGACCACGATCCCGGTAGAAGCCAAAGAAGATGGCCGTATCGCGGTTCCGGCACGTATTCTGCTCGATACGCTTAAAAACCTGCCCGAGCAGCCCGTAACCTTTACACTAGACGAAGAAACCTATACTATAGAGATCAGTTCTGATAACGGACGATATAAACTTAGCGGCGAAAACGCAACAGATTTCCCACGCGTGCCCCAGGTTAGCGGCGGTACTAACATTAACATCCCGAGCTCGTCTTTAACCCGCGCTATTACCAAAACCATTTTCGCGGTTAGCAACGACGAGTTACGCCCTGCCATGACGGGTATTTTCGTACAGCTTAACGAAAACGGAACCACGTTTGTAGCCACAGATGGCCATCGGCTGTTGCGCTACCGCATGCCTGAGTTAAAAGCCGATGGCAATTCTTTGTCGTTCATTATTCCGCGCAAAGCATTTAACCTGCTAAAGGCTGCGCTGCCTTCTGATGTGGAAACACTAATAGAAGTAAATGCCTCTAATGCCTATTTTACCTTCGGTAACCTGCAAATGGTTTGCCGGTTGATAGATGAGCGGTTCCCGGATTACGAGAATGTTATTCCGGTAAATAACCCAAATAAGCTTACCATAGACCGGCTAGATCTGTTGGGATCCGTGCGGCGTATTTCTATTTACTCTAACAAAACCACGCACCAGGTACGCCTTAAGCTGGTAGGCAGCGAGCTACTTATTTCTGCCGAAGATCTGGATTTCTCTAACGAGGCCTCGGAGCGCTTATCATGCCAGTACGAAGGCGAAGACATGGAGATCGGTTTCAATGCCAAATTCCTTCTGGAAATGCTTAATAATCTGGATTCTACAGAAGTATCTATGGAGCTATCTACTCCAAATCGCGCTGGTTTGCTTATGCCTGCCGAGAACGACGCCGAGGAAGATATCCTGATGCTGGTAATGCCGGTAATGCTGAACAACTACGTGTAACTGCACAAATACAAATAAAGCAAAAGCGGCTGTTCCGGATTGGAGCAGCCGCTTTTGCTTTATTTTAAATCCTGTTGCGCGCCCGAGCTTGTCTCCAGACGAGTGCGTACTACTTTATGGTTTTATAAACTCACACACAAGCACAATAATTTCTCAGCTTAACTATTTTATCTTACTTCTGTTTTTACCCTGATATACACCGGAAAATGGTCGCTGTAGCCCCCAATGTAGCTTTTGCCGGCATACATTCTTAACGGGTTTCCGGCGTATTTGCCGGTGTCTTGCAGCCAGTCGGGAGAGTAAATAGCAGCGGAGTTAGGTACATAAGATATTCCGGCAGAGGAGAAGAAGGCGGGAGAAATAATTATCTGATCCAGCATATTCCATTGGCCACGGTAATTGTAGGTGCCTTTGCCTTGGTGTTTCAGGTCGAAATGTGCGTTGTATAAATGGCGGCTGTTGTTGCCAGATGGCAGTAAATTTGATGCCTGCAGCCCTTCGGTAATACTTTTATCGGTTGGCTCGTCGTTAAAATCGCCCATCAGCAACACATAATGGTAGGCGCTTTTGTTTAGCAGCGAATCTGAAATTTCCTTTGCGCGCAATGCCACGGTCATCCGGTTTTTAGCCGATTCGTCTCCGCCCCGGCGGCTGGGCCAGTGGTTTACAAGTACTGAAAGCGTGTCGCGGCCATTAAACAGACCGGTAACAAGCAAAATATCGCGCGTTAAAAGCTCCGGATCATCGAAGGTAACAGTGTAGTTTTTTTCACGAAGAGGCTTAAAAATGTTCGTTTTATAAATCAAAGCCACATCTATTCCGCGGCGGTCTTTAGAATCGAAATGAGAAATAGCGTAATTTCTATTGCTTAAAGGAGCGGTGTTTACCAAATCCTGCACTACCTTACGGTTCTCAATTTCGCACAAACCAAGTATTTCGGGCCCGTCTTCGTCGCCAATGCCGCCAATTACTTTGGCAATGTCTGTTAGTTTTTTCTGATACCGTTCCTGGGTCCATTTTAAATCGCCTTCGGGCAGGAAATCGGCATCGTTTGTTTTAGGATCGTCTTCGGTATCGAACAGGTTTTCTATGTTATAAAAGGCGATGGTATGTTCTGCTTCGGCCGGTTTTTGCGGTGGGCGCTGGCACGAAGAATAAAGTAAAATACTGAAGAGAGGCGCGAGAAGCTTTTTCATGGAGTAAGAGCGGTATTTTGTACCTTTGTATTTTACACAAATATCCGAAAGGCTTACGTAAGCCGCGCTATTTTATATGAAGAAATCAGAAATACATATTGCCGTTGCCCTGGATAACGACCATGTGCCCGAGGCCATTAGCTGGCGCGCTACCGATGCCGGCGACCAGTTGTTTTTTGCCAAGGCAATTAACCTTTCGTTATGGGACCGCAACGAAGCCGGCACCATGAAAATAGACCTCTGGACAAAGGATATGCCCGTAGAGGAAATGAAATACTTCTGCATAGATACCATGGGATCTATGGCCGAAACCATTGCCAAAGCCACCAGCGACCAGGTTATGGCCGATAAAATTACCGCGCTTTGCAACGAGCTGGCCAAACATGTAGAAGAAGAGGCCAAAAAGGCTCAGGCCGGAGGAAGCAATTAATCTTAATTTTAGGCCCAGGCAGGGGTAAAATTGCCCTCCGCAGCTTTTTTAAGCACAAAAAAACCGCTACAGAATTTCTGCAGCGGTTTTTTTATTATTTATTCAGATTTTAATTTTGCTGTGAGGCAGTGGGAGCTACTTTCATGCCGATATTGCTAGGAGCGAAGTGCTTCCTGTCGTACTGGAAAAATTGCTCACGAGCCCTGAAATAGTTACTGTATTGGTCGGTACTTAATACATTTTGCAGCTTCTGGTCGCGCACCACACACAGTTCGCGGCATTCTTCCTCCTGCTTTTTAGGGTCGTCCATGTATTTCAGCTCAGCTTCAATAATTTTCGCCATCAGCTCTGTGTTAATTTCATCGAGCTTGGCTTGCTGATAATTATTAAGCTTCAGGTCTTTGGCCATTTTCTCGTTCAGCCTGTCAGCCCTGATTTCGGGGTTTACACCGATGATATCC
>JAFADQ010000236.1 GCA_023424725.1 Bacteroidota bacterium | reverse complement strand
GTTCCGCAGGCAATATTAAATAAAAACCTGCAGTTTGTTTATATAGGCCGGTCGCAACTGATTGTAAATATCTGCACGGCTGTTTTAAGCATTATTCTGGCTTGGTTGGGCTTTAGTTACTGGGCACTGATTTACCCGCAACTGGCAGGCGCCCTTTTGCTTTATATGCTGCTGAATTATAGAGTAAAGATGCCTTTCAGGATTTACCCAAAAGCCTATACCCGTGCCGCCTTCGATAAGGCAAAATGGCTGATAAAGAATATATTAGGATTTAATTTAATAAATTACTGGGCGCGCAACGCGGATAATCTGATAATCGGAAAATGGTATACCAACGCAGACCTCGGTATTTACAGCAAGGCTTATTCTTTGCTAACCCTGCCACTCAGCATGATCTCCGTTCTGTTCGGCACGGTTCTTTTCCCAAGCCTGAAGAAGTTAAAAAGCGAGGGCGGCGACATTAAAAAAGAATATGCCGGCGTACTTGGCATTGTTAGCTTAATGAGCTGGCCGGTGGCCTTTATTCTAATTGTTTTTGCGCGGCCCATCGTAGATATTTTGTGGGGCGAAAAGTGGTTTGCCGCATCAGAATTTTTGCCTTATTTCGGCATTCTGGTACTCACCCAAACCATTATCTCCACAACCGGGAATTTCTTTATTTTGCTGAACAAAGAAAGGGCGATGTTCTGGATTGGTATTTCCGTAGCGCTGTTTTTAGTTTTATGTATAGCGATAGGCGCTTTCTTTTCGGTGCTCGATGTGGCCAGGTTTTATGTGCTGGGCTATCTTGCGGTTGTAGTTCCGATTATTATATTTTTCAGCTTCATGCGCTCATTCGGATATTCGTGGCAATTTGTATTTACGTTTTGGGGGCCTAAACTTCTATTATCGTTATTGCTTCTGGCCAGTATCTGGAAGGGCGAATATTTTATTACCATCGCTTTAATGTTTGCGTATTTGCTACATTTATTAATTGAGCAAAGAACCAAAATAGCAACCGCTACAGCCATCGTCAAAAGATTTTTGAGCCGCTAATCTACCACTACCATGCGCATCGGAATGCTTCTCGACAACTCTTTTCCGCCCGATAGCCGGGTAGAGAACGAAGCCGTTAGCTTAATTAATGCCGGGCACGAAGTGTTCCTGTTTTCGTTGTGCTTTAAAAACCTACAGCCGCTGCAGGAAACTATAAACGGAATAAAAGTGCGCCGCTATCCGGCTAATAAGCTTATTTACAAACTATCGGCATTAGCGTATTCTTTTCCTGGATATCATGCGTTGATTAAACCCAAGATCAGGCATTTTCTTAACGAAAACAAAATCGAATCCTTGCACATTCACGACATGATGATTGCGCAGGCGGCATTTGATGTGAATAAGGAATTTAAGCTTCCGGTGGTGCTTGACCTTCACGAAAACCGGCCCGAAATTATGCGGCATTACCCTTGGGTAAACGATTGGAAAGGCCGGTTATTGGTGCGCCGCAGCAGGTGGGCAAAAATGCAAACAGAGTTTATTAAAAAAGCCGACCGGGTAATTGTGGTAACCGAAGAAGCCGTTCAGCAGGCTATTTTTGAAACCGGCATCAGCAACAGAAAAATTATTGCCGTGCCCAACACCATCACTCCTGATATTTACTTTAATTACCCGATTAAGCAGGAAGTAATCGACCGGTTCAGGGATAAGTTCGCGGTGCTTTATCTGGGTGACACGGGTTTGCGGAGAGGTACCGATCTGGCTATCGAAGCTGTTGCGATCCTGAAAAGAACTATCCCCAATGTTCACCTTATTTTAGTTGGCAAAAGCAAAGAAGATTTCATCCTGAAGAATCTGGCCGAAAAACTGGGCGTAGCAGAAGAGGTAAGTTTTGAGGGTTGGCAGGATGTGTCGTTATTTCCGAGTTATACACTTGCTTCGGAAGTTTGTATATCGCCGCTGGTGCGCAACCTGCACCACGATACCACCTATGCCAACAAAATTTTTCAGTACATGGCCATGAGCCGCCCAATTGTTGTTAGCGATTGCCCCCCGCAGGTAAGAGTAGCAGAGGAGGAGCAATGCGGCTTGGTGCACCAGGCCGGAAATGCGCAGGACCTGGCCGATAAAATTCTTGAACTATACAGAAATTCTGAATTACGGCAAACAATGGGCTGCAACGGCCAAAAAGCGGTGCGCGAGCGCTATAACTGGCAGCAAACCAGCCGCGATTTAATAGAAATGTACAATGCCTTAGCCTTAGAATTTAAGTTAATTTAGTGGCTGGTGCTATCTGAAATGGCCGCCGCAGCCTGGCTGCAGGTTAAAAAGCAGGTGCCTCTTGCCTGCGCCAGCTTTACCAGATCTTTAAAAATGCGCCGGTCTTTAGGAATGTGATAGCCGGTAAAGTTTTCGTTGTGCCAGAGCAGGGTAAAACAGCCGTTAAACTTTATTATTTCTTCCAGCATTGGCTTAATGGCGGGTATAACCTGGTTAGGCTCCAGCACCATGTAATTTGGGTGCCGCAGGGTGGTATCCATT
>JAFADQ010000197.1 GCA_023424725.1 Bacteroidota bacterium | reverse complement strand
CGCAGGGTGGTATCCATTAGGTTTAGCGGCAATTCAACAAAGGTGTGCATGCGCTGGTTTTTAAAATCCCAGGGCCAGAAGGGCAGGCAGTAGGAATTGCGAAAGCCGAAATGCTCTGCGAAGCCTAGCGTGGTATCCCATTGCAAACCGGTTTTCTCCAGCACCTCAGCACTTTTTTCGGGGTCGAATTGCAGATAATGAAACCGGTTTCCGGTTATTTGCCCGGGCAACTTTTCTATTTCAGCTTGAAGCTGTTTTTGGTTTGTGCTGCTGCCAAAGCTGCCGTGCACAGCCACCTCGTGCCCGCAAGCGCGTAATTTTGCCATTACCTGCCGGTATTTTGGCTTCGTAACATCGTGGTCGGCGTTGGGGTGGCCGTTAACTTTGGCGGTTTCCGGCAAAAAAAAGTAAGTGCCGCGTGCCAAATGTTTTTCTTCTAATCTTGCAATTTTAATTATGTTAAACCAACTGTCTTTTCCGGATATTTTTTTCAGTATCAGGCCCAGGGCTTTATGAATCTCGCCTTTTTTTATAGCATTTAAACCCGCAATTTTCCATCCGCTTTCGCAGCGGTCGATATCGTGGGTTAAGCAGGTGGCGAAAGTGCTTTCTGGCCACAACTGCCTGCCTGGTTCTTTTCCTGAGTGCGATTTTATAGCTTCCAGCAAAATATCGAAGTAATAATTTACAACCGGCAAGGTTATAAACCCGTGCTTGCACTGCATGCTTTCTTTGTAAGGAAAGCGGCCAAACTGATCGCGCGTTGCACAATAATACTCTTGCCAGCCGCTTAATAAATAAAAAGCAGAGGCCACAATGTCTGCCTGAATAGTGATATTTCCATCGGCCTCTTTTTTTATCAGTTCTGATACTGGCTTGCCAAAAAAGAACGGAATAGTAACGCCTTTCCACTCTTGCCACCACACATTTTCGGGAAATGGGTTGGTTTGCTCGAAAAAACCGGAGTCGGCCTGAATTATTTTTATTGCAGCATTGCTGTGTTTGCCATAGCCAATTTCAATATCGGCGGCATTAAAAACAGACCGGAAATGGTGCAGGAAATAACGGAAGCTGTGCTGCATACGACAAAAGCTTGGTAAATTAAACCGAAGTTGTCTATTAGTAATGTAAAAAGAACTATAAAATTTAGCTGTTTAAGCCTTATTCTATTCTTTATTCTGGATTATCTGCGTATTCATCAAACAAAATCAGGATAAGAGATGCTGATTAAATGGAATAACAGCCGTGGTTTAATTTAGTTTTTACCGGTTTGCTGCCGGAAATATAGCGCAAAACTGCTTCTAAGTAAACAGAAAATGTTATTTTTACTTTTTAAAATATTTCCCAACCAGTATGCGCACCTGCGATCTTTGTTCTTCGGCCTCCTTTAGTAACCTTCCGTTTTATTATGAATTAGAGGGCAGCCACCTGCAGGGCAAAAAATGTAAAAAATGCGGCTTAATGTTTCTCGATCCGCAGCCTACTGCAGAGCAGATTGAGCGCATGTACAGCAAAGAATATTTTACCGACCGCGAAAACTACGACCGCGAAAAAAAACAGCAGCAATACATGGATCTGGCCCGCGAAATAGATTTTTCTAAAGTCAGCTCTAATAAATATACCGATTATCTGCTCAAGAATTTTCCGGGTAAAGCATTCCGGTATCTGGAGGTGGGCTGCGGGCCCGGTTTTACCTTAAAAATGCTGCGCGATAACCTGAACTGGCAAGTGCAAGGCCTCGAGATTTCCGGTTATTCTGCCGATTATGGCCGCACCCAGCTTGGCTTACCAATTGTAACCGGCAGCATAGAGGCCTACAACGAGTTTAAAGAAAACGAGTTCGATCTGCTTTATATGGGCGATGTAATAGAGCATTTAACCTCGCCGGCCACCACTATTGCCAAGTTTAAAAAAATTCTGGAGCCGGGAGGATTGCTGATGTTGTCGTTGCCTGCTACCATGAATTTGCCCGCCGTAAGGCTGGGAACGGCAATTTATAGTGCACTGGGGCGCAACCGCAAAATGGATATAAAGCCGTACCATTTGTTTGAGTTTACGCCGGCCACTATAAAAGCGCTGCTGCAGAAACAAGGCTTCGATGTTCTTCATCTGGATAATTATGTTAAGCAGCCGTCTAAAATAAGACTGGGCGGAAATAAACTGGAGGCCGCCGGTAAGTTGCTGGGGCAGTACCCAACCTATTATTTAAATAAGCTAACCGGCAGCCTGGGCGACCGTATTTTTGTAGTTGCCAGAAATAATAAACCTGCTGCGCCGGTAAAAACCTCAGCTTCTGCCGCTAAGGCCACGCAGGTAGCGGGCTAATTGCTCTGTAAGCGCTTTTCGCGAATATTTCTGATGCAGAATTTCCTGCCTGTCCAGGTTAGGGTTTTGCTGCCAGGTTTGGTACAGCGCTTTCAGGTGGTTTTTTAGGCCTTGCAGGTCGTTGTAATCGAAAAGTTTTCCTGATTTTGTTTCTGCCAGAATTTTATCGGTAGTGCTGTTTTTGGCGCCCACCGCTATTATCTGCTTGCCCGAGGCCATGTACTCAAACAGCTTGCCGGGGATGTTAGAAAGCAGGGCAGGGGCCTCGGCAAAGGCCAGAAAAAGCACCGTGCTGTGCATTAAATACTGCACCGATTCTTCGTGCGGAACATAGGGCACTATTTCTGTAACCGGCAATAAACCCGCGCTATCTATCTGCTGCATCACGCCGTGCGATACTTTACCTACAAGCCTCAATTTCAGGGGCATCAGCGGGTAATTTTGCTTCAGATCTTTTAGGGCAGCAAAAAAAGTCTCCAGCCGGTAAGCTTCTGTAAGCGTGCCGGTATACGTAATAATAAACTCGTTTTCAGGAGATTTAGATTCGATTCCGAAATCGTCTTCGTCGTAGCCATTCGTAATAACGGCTACATCGTTTTCTTTTAATCCGTAGCCTTTTTGCAGAAACAGTTCGCGGGTGTCGTTGCTCGTTACCAGCACTAAATTTGCCCCTTGCAGCACTTGTTTTTCGTACTTTTTGTCGAGCGCTTTGGCAAGAGTTGTCTGGCTGAGTTCTTTGTTGTAGAAAATATCCGTCCAGGGGTCGCGCAAATCGGCAATCCATTTTAGCTCCGGAAATTCCTTCCTAAGTTTCAGCCCGATAAGTTGGGTAGAATGCGGCGGACTCGAAGTAAAAATAACATCGAAATGCTCGTTTTTCAGCAGCTCGCGGCATTGTTTAAGCGCATGCCTGTTCCAGCCCACGCGCGCATCCGGAATAAAAAAATTGCCCCGCACAAAGCGCAACAGTTTTTGCAAAGCTCCCGGTTTTCCTTCGTTCGCGAAGCCGCTGTACGGTATTTCTTTTTTGCTGGTGAGTTTGCGGTAAATCTCGAAGGGTTCTGTGGTTCCCGT
>JAFADQ010000162.1 GCA_023424725.1 Bacteroidota bacterium | reverse complement strand
CTCTTATAGAAGGCAAAAACCCCGGCTCTAAAACCATTGCCCTCCGCGCCGATATAGATGCCCTGCCAATAAATGAGGCAAACGATATTCCTTATAAATCTACCAAACCGGGCGTAATGCATGCCTGTGGGCACGATGCGCACACGGCTTCTTTGCTGGGCACGGCGCGCATTTTATCTCAGCTCCGCGATCAGTTCCAGGGCACTATAAAACTTATATTTCAGCCTGGCGAAGAGAAATTGCCCGGTGGCGCAAGCATTATGATTAAAGAAGGCGTGCTGCATAACCCCGCTCCTTCTCATATAATTGGCCAGCACGTAATGCCCTTAATTCCGGCCGGTAAAGTCGGTTTCCGGAGCGGTATGTACATGGCCAGCGCCGACGAGATTTATGTTACCGTTTATGGCAAGGGCGGCCACGGCGCCATGCCCGAGCAAAACATAGACCCCGTAATGATAACGGCGCAAATTCTGGTGGCGCTGCAGCAAATCGTTAGCCGCGCGGCAAATCCAAAAATCCCATCGGTGTTATCGTTCGGAAAAATAGAAGCAAACGGCGCTACCAACGTTATTCCGAACGAGGTAAAACTGGAAGGCACCTTCCGGACACTGAACGAGAAATGGCGGGCCGAAGCGCACGATAAAATGGTGAAAATGGCCACCGGCATTGCAGAAGCCATGGGCGGAAGCTGCGATTTCAGAATAGAAAAAGGCTACCCGTTTTTAAAGAACGACCCCGGCCTTACCGAAAGAATGCGCGAGGCTGCTAGCCAATATCTTGGCGAAGAAAACGTAGTAGACTTAGACCTTTGGATGGCCGCAGAAGATTTCGCCTACTACTCGCACGAAATACCCGGCTGCTTTTACCGCCTCGGCACCCGCAACGAAGCACGCGGCATTACCTCGTCTGTGCACACGCCAACCTTTAATATAGACGAAACCGCCCTGGAAACCGGAGTTGGTTTAATGGCATGGCTGGCCTTGCAGGAGCTTAAACAAAGCTGAAGCAGCCAAAAAACGCCCTGCCACGTACAAACCTGCGCCGGCGCTTTCTTATAAATGCTGCACCAGCCAAACCTGCAACCCAACCCTACTATGCGGTTATTCTGTCTGATTGCCACATTATGCTGCCTTTTTTCTTTCGCCAACAACCAGGCTTTTGCCCAGCAGGTCCGGAAAGAATACCGCGACGCGATGGTTTGGCCCGAGGCAGAACTGATCTACATTACCTCGGAGCGCAGCTTTCTTACAGCCGGCTCTCAGTTCAGGCACAACACCGATGAAAATTCTGGCGAAGCAGATCCTGATAAACCTTGGTCTGCCTTTCAGGAAATACGGTTAAACGCTTCTTTTCAGTACGAATTTCCGGAGCAGTGGCGGGTTGGCTTTGGGCAACGCATCTCTTTTGAAGAGAACGCGCACCGCTGGTTTAGCATGCTTAACCTGCGGCATGTAGGCAAAATCGGGTCCGTATCGTTTATAAAGCGTGGCATGTTAGAGCATATCCGTACCCGCAACGTTCCAGAGCCGGGGCCTAACCAGCTACCAACCGAACCACTAAACAGAGCCAGACTTTCTGTAGCATTAGAACGTACTTTTGTTGTTGCAGGCAACACCTTAGTACCCGACATAGAATACGAAGTGTTGTGGGAGCTTGGCCAGGAAACAGAAAACCTGCCCAACCCTCCCCGGCGCATAGACCGTACCCGGCTGCGTGCAGGCCTTAGTTATTATATTAATTCGCGCAGCAGCATTTCTGCTTATTTTATGCGCGAAACAAATTACTACAACTTTCTGGAGCAGTTCGATGCAGAGGGCAATAGTGTAAGAGGCGGCAAAACCAACATTATAGTACCCATTTACGGCCTCGAGTACCGCTACAATATTAAACTAACAGACCAGGAACCGGTAAAGTACAGAAGGTGATTTCTGCACCTGGCAATTTTGTTCTTTATTCCTTTTTCTCTTCTTCCGGCCGCATTTTTGATGCTTGCAGCCATTTTACTGCCATTACGTCACATAGTTTTCAGTATTAAACAAAACAACCAGCCATTATGGCTGCAAAAATGGTATTGGTACAAATTTTATAAGTAAGTAATTAAAACTAAAGATCGCGACACAATTTACCGGAATTAACAGGCGGCGCCAGGTCCGTAGCTCCGGGCTCCAGCTCGGTTACTCTGGCAAAGCAAGACGATTATTTCTGACAAGTTCTGCCCCGATCAATTAATAACAACATTACTAACTATTAAAAACACAATAACTATGATGATCGCAAGATATAAAAACGGATTAGACGGCATGATGCCGCGCACTTTTAACCAGATGTTCGACACCGTAATGAACGAGGCAACCGGTGGCCGCTCGGCTCAGGCGCCTTTCGTGTTGCGGGTAGATGCCTGGGAAACTCAAACTGCTTTTGAGCTGGAGGCCGCCGTGCCCGGCTTAACAAAAGAAGAGATCTCTATAGAATTAAACGACGGCAAACTAACCATTAGCGGCGAGCGCAAATTCGAGCGCAAAGACGATACAAAATACCTGATCTTAGAATCGAGCTTTGGCCGTTTTAGCCGTGTGTTTAATTTGCCCGAAAACGTAAACCCCGATGCTATTTCGGCAAGCTTCGTAAACGGAGTATTAAAGATTTCGCTGCCAAAAGACGAGCAGAAAGTACTGCGCCGCAAAATAGAAATTACGGACAATGCCCCCGCTCCTATCAGCATAGAAAACAACACCGAAACCGCGAAAGACGATACTCCTGAAAAAGGAAAAACCGGCAGAAAATAAACGCTGACAACACAAAGGAGCAGGAGCGCAAAACGTTTCTGCTCTTTTGTTTTAACAAAGCATTAACCAAAATCTACAAAATATCTAAACAATAAATGCGTTAATCAGGTACATCTGTTAGAAGCGCCTTTTAAAGGCTGTGGGCACCAAAAAACGTGCTACTATAAGCCAAAATGGTATATTTTTTGATATAAAATAATTCGGAATCATAGATCAGGAACTGTTTTCTTTACAAATAAAGCGGAGCAAAACATGAACACAAAACAATTTATTGCCGGCCTTACCTTATCTGCTGTGCTGGGTGGAGGTATTGCCGTAGGAAGTTATAAAATGCTGGAGCAAGACCAGCCAAACCAAACCCAACACACAGAGCAAACCCAGGCACGCCTGGCCAACTTTTTGCGCGAAAACCCGGTTGCTATACCAGACGGACTTAATTTTATTACCGCAGCCGAGGTGGTTACCCCTGCGGTTGTGCACGTAAAAACATCGTATAACGTGCAGCCAACCCGAAACATGCAGCAGGAAATGCACCCGTTTTTCCGCGATTTTTTCGGCGATAATTTTCATCAGTTTAACCAGCCGCGCGGCCCGCAAATGGGCTCCGGCTCCGGCGTTATTATATCGGCCAACGGCTACATTGTAACCAATAACCATGTTATAGACCGCGCCGATAAAATAGATGTTGTTTTAGACGACCGCCGCACATACACCGCCACCCTTGTAGGCACCGACCCCACTACCGACCTGGCCGTGCTTAAAATAGATGCCGAAAGCCTGCCTTATATTCACTACGGAAAATCTGATGATGTGCGTGTTGGAGAATGGGTGCTGGCCGTGGGCAATCCGTTTAACCTTACCTCTACCGTTACAGCCGGTATTGTAAGCGCGAAAAGCCGCAGCATTGGCATTTTGCAAGACCGCAACAGCATGCAGATAGAATCTTTTATACAAACCGATGCTGCCGTAAACCCCGGCAACAGCGGCGGCGCGCTGGTAAACCTTAAGGGCGAGCTAATTGGTATAAACACCGCTATTGCAACGCAAACCGGTTCTTACTCTGGTTATTCGTTTGCGGTGCCTACCTCGCTGGTGCATAAAGTGGTTGAAGATTTAATGAAATACGGCGAAGTGCAGCGCGCCCTGCTGGGTGTGCGCATTGGCGAAGTAGACCAAACCCTTGCCGATAAACACAACCTGAAAACCCTTACCGGTGTATACGTGGCCGATGTAAACGAAGGCAGTGCCGCCAAAGATGCCGGCATGAAAGAAGGCGATGTTATTACAGCCATAAACGGCACCACGGTTAACACGCCATCGCAGCTTACCGAGCAAGTGGCCCGCTACCGCCCCGGCGATAAAATTAAAGTTACCGTGGTGCGCGACGAAAAAATCCGCGAACTTACCGCCACGCTTAAAAACAAAATGGGCGACACCGAAATTGTGAAGCGCGATGCCAGCACCGCCATGAAAGTAGAAGGCGCCATGTTCGAGCTGCCGAGCAAACAGGAAATGAACAAACTCGGCCTAAGCTTCGGTGTAAAAATAAGCGACCTGAAAGGTTCTAAATTTGCTGAGGCCGGCATTAAAGACGGTTTCATCATCACCAGAATAGATAAACAGGATATGTCTACCC
>JAFADQ010000156.1 GCA_023424725.1 Bacteroidota bacterium | reverse complement strand
GTATTGCTGATCGTAATAACTCTGGTAAGCGCCTGATGTTACATGCTCTAACCATTGCTGGTTTTGCAAATACCAGTCTACGGTTTTCTCCAGGCCAGTCTCGAACGTGAGCGATGGTTTCCAGCCGAGTTCGCCAGAAAGTTTACCGGCATCTATAGCATAGCGCTGGTCGTGGCCGGCGCGGTCTTTCACAAACGTAATCAGTTTACGGCTTTCGCCGGCTGCGCGGCCCAATTTCTGGTCCATTACAGCACAAAGTTTCTCTATCAGATCTATGTTTCGCCACTCGTTTAGGCCGCCAATGTTGTAGGTTTGGCCAGTGCGGCCGCTGTGGTAAATTACATCTATGGCCGCGGCATGATCTTCTACATACAGCCAATCGCGAATATTATCGCCGGTGCCATACACAGGCACGGGTTTGTTATTTTTGATGTTGTGAATGGCAAGTGGAATCAGCTTTTCCGGGAACTGGTTTGGCCCGTAGTTGTTAGAGCAGTTGCTTATTACCACCGGCATTTTATACGTATGATAATAAGCTCTTACCAAATGATCGGAACTGGCTTTAGAAGCAGAATAGGGCGAGCGCGGATCGTAAGGCGTGGTTTCGGTAAACTTACCTTCGGCGCCAAGCGAGCCGTACACCTCGTCGGTACTGATGTGGTAAAAAAGCTTATCGGCGAGGTTGTTGGTCTGTAACCACTGCTTTTTTGCCTCTTGCAGCAAATTTGCGGTACCGATAACGTTGGTAAAAACAAAAGCCAATGGATCGGTAATAGATCTGTCTACATGCGACTCGGCTGCAAGGTGAATTACACCATCAAACCTGTACCTGGAAAACAGTTCTGCCACAAAATCAGCATCTACGATATCGCCTTTCTCGAAAATATAGTTCGCCTTATTTTCTATATCTGCCAGGTTTTCCAGGTTGCCCGCGTAGGTAAGTTTATCCAGATTAACGATCTTATAATCTGGGTATTTATTTACAAAAAGCCGCGTTACATGCGAACCGATAAAGCCGGCCCCGCCAGTTATAAGAATAGTTTTAGACATAGGTTTTATCGTGATCAGGAAAGGGTTTGCTGCCAGCGCCAGGAGCTAAGCAACGATTCGGAAAGGGTTCTTTTTGCTTCCCAGCCCAGTACTTGTTTAGCCTTGGTTACATCGGCATAAATCTTAGAAATATCTCCCGGCCTGCGCGAGCCAATTTTGTAAGGCAATTGCTTACCGCTTACCTGTTCAAAAGTCGAGATCAGTTCCAGAACACTATTTCCTTTGCCTGTGCCGATATTAAATACTTCGCAGGCATCGCCTTCTTCAGAAAACAAACGACTCAAAGCCGCAACATGAGCTTCCGCAAGATCCATTACATGAATAAAATCACGAATACAAGACCCATCCGCAGTATCGTAATCATCGCCAAAAACAGTTAATTCTTTCCTCATTCCGGCTGCGGTTTGGGTAATAAATGGTACTAAGTTATTAGGTACACCTAAAGGAAGTTCTCCAATTAATGCCGATTCGTGAGCGCCTACCGGGTTAAAATAGCGCAGGGCTATGGTGCGCGGATTTCCTGCTTTGGCTACATTTTGCAGAATATCTTCGCAAATTTGTTTGGTTTGCCCATACGGCGATTCGGCTGGCTTAAACGGTGTTTGCTCTGTAACCGGAAGCTTATCGGGCATGCCGTACACAGTGCAGGAAGATGAAAAAACCAGATTATCGATCCCGCTTTTCTCCATAACCCGCAAAACTGCGAGCAACGAGCCAATATTGTTATGATAATACAACAGAGGCTTTTCTACAGATTCGCCAACAGCTTTAAAGGCCGCGAAATGTATAACTCCGGCTATTCTTCCTTCTTTGCTGATTATTTGGTTAAGCGCATTTTCATCTACGCAGTCGGCCCTATAAAATTTAACTTTTTGCCCGGTTATCTTTTCCAGCCGCAGCATTACATCCTCAGAGGAGTTTACAAGCGAATCTACAATAACTGCTTCGTAACCAGCCTCAGAAAGAGCCACCACTGTGTGCGAGCCGATATAGCCAGCGCCGCCGGATACCAGTATTTTGCCCTTTGCCGCCATTTTTTTATAAACTCCAGTAATCCATATTTTTGATTTTGCCGCGGAAGATCCCTTTAATATCTACCAAAACAGCGCCATCGTTGGTGATAGATTTAAAGTATTCTTCGCCCAGCCCGGCATACTCGTTGTGGCAAACGGTAACTACTACGGCATCGTAATCTTTGGCAATATCTTTTGTTAATTCAAAGCCGTATTCGTGTTTCAGCTCTTCCGAATCGGCGTAAGAATCGGTAACATCTATCTGCACGTTAAACGATTTAAACTCGTTCACCACATCGGCAACTTTAGAGTTACGAATATCCTCTACATTTTCTTTAAACGTGGCACCCATCACCAGCACTTTAGCCCGGCTTATATCTTTGCCTTTTTTGCTAAGGATCTGAAGCGTTTTACGTGCCACATAGCCGCCCATGCTGTCGTTTATCTGGCGGCCGCTAAGTATAACGCGCGAATCGTAACCCAGCTCTTTGGCTTTGTAGGTAAGGTAATACGGATCTACGCCAATGCAATGCCCGCCAACTAAACCAGGCGAGAATTTCAGGAAATTCCATTTTGTACCGGCTGCTTCCAGAACTTCGTAAGTGTTAATGTTCAGGCGGTCGAAGATCATAGAAAGCTCGTTCATGAGCGCGATATTAACATCGCGCTGTGTGTTCTCTATGATCTTGGCGGCTTCGGCAACTTTAATAGACGAGGCGCGGTGTACACCGGCGGTAATTACCATTTCGTACACTTTTGCCACCTGCTCCAGAGATTCTTCGTCGCAACCGGATACAACTTTTGTAATTTTTGGCAGCGTGTGCTCTTTGTCGCCTGGGTTAATGCGCTCCGGCGAGTAGCCCACTTTAAAATCGGTGCAGAATTTCAATCCCGAAAGCTCTTCCAGGACAGGCACGCAATCTTCTTCGGTGCAGCCCGGATATACAGTAGATTCGAAAACTACATAATCGCCTTTTTTAAGCACTTTGCCTACCGTGCGCGAAGCAGATAGCAAAGGCTTAAGATCGGGCATTGCGTGCTCGTCTATAGGCGTAGGCACCGCAACAATAAAGAACGTTGCCTGGCGCAGCACTTCCAGATCGTCGGTAAATTCAATATCGCAACCATTAAAGGCTTCGGCTTCTAACTCTCCGCTGGGGTCTATGTTGTTGCGCATCATTTCAACGCGCTTGCTGTTGATATCGAACCCGATAACTTTTGCTTTGCGGGCAAACTCCAGCGCTATTGGCAACCCAACATACCCAAGCCCGATTACGGCAAGGGTGGCTTCTTTATTTACAATCTGGTCGTGAATGGCCATTTCGTTAGTTTATATTTTCTTTACTTGATTATTCTGTAAGAGGTATTGCTGATTTGTTTCAGGGCAGGCGGCTATGTTATCATCATTAAACGAAAGCTTGTGCCCATATTCGCTTACCCAGCCGTGTTGCCGGGCCGGGTTGCCATATAATAAGGCATAAGCGGGAACATCTTTCGTAATTACGCTTCCGGCGCCTATCATGGCAAACTCGCCGATGGTATGGCCGCAAACAATGGTTGCATTGGCGCCTATAGAAGCGCCTTTTTTAACCAGTGTTTGCTTGTATTCGTTTTTTCTGACAACAGCGCTGCGCGGATTTATCACGTTAGTAAACACCATAGACGGGCCCAGAAAAACATCGTCTTCGCAGATTACGCCGGTATATATAGATACGTTGTTCTGCACCTTTACATTCCGGCCCAGCACAACCCCCGGCGATACGACAACATTTTGCCCCAGGTTACAATTCTCGCCGATTTGGCACCCCGGCATAATATGCGAAAAGTGCCAGATCTTAGTGCCCGCGCCTATCTGGCAACCCTCGTCTATTACAGCGGTGGGGTGAGCGAAATAAGGGGCGGCAGAAGAATCTGGTGTTTCAGACATATACTCTGGCAGCATTGCGTGGCGCCGGAACCATGTTTCCGGCCGGTAAAACAGGCACAAAGGTAAGGGTTTATTTTTTTGGTCTGAAGCTATATTTATACCTGTTTATTTATATTATGCGCAGGCAGTTACAAACCGCTGTTTACCGAACATATCTTCCATTACTTTAACGTTACCAAAACCGTGCTCCTGCAGCATTTTGGCGGTGCCGGGCGCAAAGCGGTGGTGGGTTTCTAAGTATAGTTGGCCGGTTGGCACAAGCGCGGTTTTTGCAAACCGGGCAATGGCTTTGTAAAATAACAGCGGGTCAGAATCGGGAACGAACAAGGCGCTGTGAGGCTCAAATTTCAGCACGTTTGGCAGCATTTCGTTTTCTTCGCTTTGCAGCACGTAGGGCGGGTTGCTTACAATAATATCAAAGCCCGAAGGCAGCATTTCTACCTTCGGATTCAGAATATCGGCTTTATGAAATTCTATTTCCAGGTTGGTTTGTAACGCATTGGTTTTTGCTATCCGCAGGGCATCTTCAGAAACATCGAGGGCGTGTACTTTGGCACCTGCGAGGCCCGATTTTAGTGCCAGCGCGAGGCAACCGCTTCCGGTGCCAATATCGAGCACCTTTAGGTTTTGCCGGTTTTTGTTTTGGTTGATGATGTAAAAAGCGAGCTCTTCTGTTTCGGGTCTTGGAATGAGCACGCCGGGCGCCACTTTTAATGTTAATCCGCAGAATCCGGTAAAGCCCAGCACATATTGC
>JAFADQ010000198.1 GCA_023424725.1 Bacteroidota bacterium | reverse complement strand
AGCCAGGGAAATCCGCAGATCCGTACGCAGGCATTTAACATTCTGCAGGAAATAGACCCCGTAAACCTTGCCAAATACGAAGCCATGGTGCGTAAGTAATGGTGCTCTCGTGGCAGCAAAACCAAGGGCCGCAGCATAGTTGCGGCCTTTGGTTTTTAACAACGTACGGCTATAATATTATGCTGTAACAAAGCGGTTTAATTCAGAATCCTGCGGTCTGTTTGTTATCTTTGTAAGTAAATTCTAAAGCTATGGGTAAGCGGCTTCGCCGGATCTTTCAGCAGCAACTAACAGAGCAAATGCCTAACCTGCAGGGTAAGGTTGCATCTGTTGTTACAGCCGATTCGCGGACAGTGCGGGGCACTATAGTAGAGCTGCAAAACGGGCGGTTAATTTTGCTGGACATGAGCAGGCAACGACACGCATTTCTGCTTAAGGAAGTGGTGGAAGTAGTGCTCGATTTTGAAGCCGCATATTAAATTTACCAGGCATTATTACCCTGCAACGCCCAAAAAAATGCCCGTTACAGCCCAAAAGTTAACAGCTACAACGTAATGCTTACAGACCTACGCATACAAAATTACGCGCTAATTCAGCAGCTCGATTTGCAGCCATCGGCCAGGCTAAATATTATTACCGGCGAAACAGGCGCTGGTAAATCTATTATGCTCGGCGCTATAGGCATGCTGTTGGGCAACCGGGCCGATACCAAAATGCTGTTCGATACCGGCCAGAAATGCGTAATAGAGGCTACTTTCGATATTTCTGATTACCAGCTGCAGGAGCTTTTTGCCGCTAACGACCTCGATTATGAGCCTTCTTGCATTATGCGCCGCGAAATAAGCCCCAGCGGCAAATCGCGCGCTTTTATAAACGATACGCCCGTAAACCTGGACACCATGCGGCAGCTCGGGCAGCACCTCATGGATATCCATTCGCAGCACGATACGCTGCAGCTCGGCGACCCGGCTTACCAGCTTGGCCTGATAGATAACTTCGCTCAAAACCTGCCGCTGCGCAAGGCCTACCAGGTTACGTATAAGCGTTTCAGGCAGCTCGATAATCAGTATAAACAATTGCAGCAACGCCTTTCCGAAGCGCAAAAAGAGCTCGATTACCACAGTTTTTTATTAAACGAACTTACCGAAGCCAACCTGCAGGCAGACGAGCAGCAAGAGCTGGAAGAAAGTCTTAAAAAGCTGGAAAACGCAGAAGAAATAAAGCTAAAGCTCAGCCAGGGTTTTCAGGCGCTTTCAGAATCGGAGATCAGTATAATAGGCTCTTTAAAAGATGTAGGCCAGGCCCTGAACAGCATCAGCAGTTATTCCGACGAGTTTGCCGCTTTAAAACAGCGCCTTGATAGTGTGGTAATAGAGCTGGATGATCTTTCCGAAGAAATTTCGCGCGCGGAAGAAAATACCGAATTCGATCCGGAGAAAATTGCCCAGGTGCAGGAGCGCCTTGATTTAATTTACACGCTGCAGCGCAAGCACCACGTAAGCACCATTCAGGAATTGCTGGCTATTCAGGCCGGTCTGGAACAGAAAGTGGGCTCGGTATTAAACCTCGATAACGAAATTAACAGCACCAAAACAGAACTAGAAGCCGCCAGAAAACAACTCGATAAAGAAGCCGCGCAGCTTTCTGAAAGCAGGAAAAAGGTGCTGAAAAATTTCGAGAACGAACTGCATAGTTTATTGCACGATTTGGGCATGCCAAACGCCAAAATGCAGGTGCTGCACAAGACCATTGCACCTGTTGCCACCGGCACCGACGAAGTGAATATTTTATTTAGCGCCAATAAAGGCGGCACTTTGCAACCGCTTACAAAAGTGGCATCGGGTGGAGAGTTCTCGAGGTTAATGCTGTCGGTTAAATATGTGCTGGCAGATAAAATGGCCCTTCCTACCATTGTTTTCGACGAGATAGATACCGGAATTAGCGGCGAAGTGGCCATAAAAGTGGGCCGGATGATGCAGCAAATGGCGCAAAAGCACCAGCTAATTTCTATTTCGCATTTACCGCAAATTGCGGCGCAGGGCGAGGCGCATTATTTTGTGTACAAGCAAGACCTGGAACACCGTACCATAAGCCGTATAAAATTGCTTTCTGATGAGGAAAGAGTGCGTGAGATCGCACACATGATAGCCGGCGCAAACCCAAGCGCTACCGCTTTCGAGAGCGCGAAAGAGTTGCTGGCAATGGCTTAAGGTGTTTCTAATCTGCAAGATTTATCTTTAAATGTGGCATCAGTTCTGATTTTGTAGTACTTTCGCCTTCTTCAATTCTTCAAACTTTAGTTCTTCAATTTTATACTATGGCATTTAATCTTTTGGCCGGAAAGCGCGGCATTATTTCTGGTGCGCTCGATCAGAACTCCATCGCCTGGAAAGTAGCGCAGCGCGCACACGAAGAAGGCGCCACTTTTGTGCTTACCAACGCACCAATTGCCATGCGAATGGGCGAAATTAATAAACTGGCCGAAAGCTGCAATGCCCAGATAATTCCGGCCGACGCCACGTCTGTAGAAGATATCGAAAACCTTTTTTCTAAATCTACAGAGATTTTGGGCGGCAAGTTAGATTTTGTGCTGCACTCGATAGGCATGAGCCCGAACGTGCGCAAAGGCAAAGATTACAGCGACCTTAATTACGATTGGTTTCAGAAAACCTTAGACGTATCGGCGCTTTCGTTCCATAAAATGATGGCCGTAGCCGAGAAGCAGGATGCCATGAACGAGTGGGGTTCTATCGTCGCGCTGTCTTACATTGCCGCGCAGCGTACCTTTCCCGATTATTCTGATATGGCACAGGCAAAAGCCCTTCTGGAGAGCATTGCCCGCAGCTACGGTTACCGTTTCGCCAAGAAAAATAAAGTGCGTGTAAACACCATTTCGCAAAGCCCAACCAAAACCACTGCCGGAACGGGCGTTGGCGGCTTTGACGCGTTTTTTGATTATGCCGATAAAATGAGCCCGCTGGGTAATGCCTCTGCCGAAGAATGCGCCGATTATGTGATCTCGCTTTTCTCGGACCTTACCCGCAAAGTAACCATGCAAAACCTGATGCACGATGGCGGTTTCTGCTCTACCGGAATTACAGAAGACGTGGTAGAAATGATAAATGCTACGCACCAGGCTTAAATCCTGAAAAATTAATTAAAAAAGAAGAGGCTGCTCAAATTAAGGGCAGCCTCTTCTTTTTAGGCATTAATATTGAAGATTGGGGATTTCGTTTTTTCTTGATTTTAAATTTACCTCTCTTTTCCGCTGTTGTTTTGGCCAGTCGGGCAGCAATAATGTGGCTTTTCCGGGCACAAAAGAAACCGCGTCCAGGTGCCCCGATAGCTTCTCATCGGCAGTAACCAAATGCACGTGTATAAAGCTGTCGTGGTGCGTAAAAATTCCTTTATGCTTGGTAGAATAGAAGCCTGCCATATTTACCTCGGTGTTAGAAGGCTGGAAGTATATCTTTATTTTATCGTGGTCTTCGGGCGTATGCGCTTCGTTACCGGTTTTGTTTACGATATGGATACGCGAGGTAGCAACTTTTCCTTTCACCAGAAAAGGGATAGGGCCTTTAAAATCGAAGCGCTGTTCTTTTGCTTTTTGCTTTACAAAATCTTCAAGGCTTACCATGTCTTTCACAAACGTAGGGATAGCGAATTCTTCCCAGGCGGGTACATGTGCGTATACCAGAAAAGCTGCTTTGGCGGTGCTGTCGTGCGTGGTTTCCGCAGATACTCCTTTGGCTTTGGTAATGTAGGGCTTAGAATTTAATACAGTAACCTCGCCCTGCAAACCCTCTAAAGGCCCGATAGCGTACATATTTGGCTTTTGCAGGAGCGAATCGAGAGATGCATGCGCCGATAAGTTGTTGTGGTGCATTACCTGCCGCATTTCGCCGGCGCAGTGTACGGTTATGTTGTTTTTTTGCCCAAACGCCCCCAAAATTGGCCCTTGCAGGCATGCCAAAACCAAAGCTTTTTTTAGAATCGAATTGTTTAGGTTCATGATTTTTCGCGGTTAACGGTAGCAATATTAAAAGCGGGCACGCACACCGACCAGTACTCCAGTTCTTCGGTAAAAGGGTTAGAGTAGCGCACCCGGCTTCCGGCTTTTACCAAAATGGTTTCTCCGGCCTTCAGCTCTACTTCTTCTCCGTCTACTTCTATTACTTTTTTGCCTCGTAAAACAATAGTTACCTCATCAAATTCAGGTTTCTGATGCGGCTCCGACCAATGCGGCGGCGCCACCATGTGTGCAATGCTAAAGCCTTTGGTTTGGGTAGATGACAAACCGAAATGCTCTTCTATCAGTTTGCCGTCGGAAGTAGGCACTACAAATGGTTTCGACTGTTTTATATAGTTTTTCATAGCGTGTAGTAAGACCCTGTTTAAGATAAGCACAAAAGCTGCAAGGGCCAAATTTCTGCCTGCCGCAACCCAATTTGTTTAATTATACTGTTATTCGTGCTTTTTATTCTGGCCGGTTTTATCTGCTATTCCGGGCATTCGCCGGGTTTAAAAGAGGTAACACCGGCCCTGTCGGCGTAGCAACTGTTAGCGTACGTTTTGTTGTCGCAGCCGCAAACAGGTTCGTATAGGGTAATACAAACCATCTCGTTGTTAATTTTAGAGGCATCGATGCAGTTTTCGGTACCGGTTTTCGCCGCGCAGCCAGCAAAGCAATTTATCAATATAATGCCAGCCAGATAGTTAATAGTTTTTTGCATTTTTTTTGGTTTACGCATCTAAATATAGTAGTTTTAACGTATAACTAAACGATAGGGGCCATATAATGGCTGCCTGCTTTATAAAAATCAGTAAACTATCGCTGAAAGTTATGAGAAATAAAGTGCCTGTAAGGGAAATGGAGCCCGCTCGTACCCAACAAACACAGGAATCTGAAAAACCAAATAACGGCAAAACCGTTAAGTCTAAAAGGAAAAAACTTAAAAAACGTACTATGAAAGACAACAGCGGAAAAATTTTACTTGCTCTGCTGGCAGGTGCCAGTGCCGGTGTAGTAGCCGGATTGTTAATGGCTCCGGAAACAGGAGAAGCAACCCGTGGCAACCTTCGCAAATCTGCTAACCGTTTAGGCAAAGACCTGGAAGGTATGCTAAAGCAAACCATGGATAAAATAGACCACCTGAACCTGAATATTCCAGGCGTTACAGGTGGCACCAAAATGGCTTTTAAAGGCGATTGGAACGAGGTAAAAGGAAAACTGAAGCAGCGCTACGGCCAGCTTACCGACGATGATCTGACGTATGCGGGCGGCGCCGGCGACGAGCTTTATGGTAACCTGCAGCGCGCTCTTGGCATGACCCGCCAGGAAGTTGAAAAAATGCTGGGCGAGCTATAAAACCGCGCAAAAAAACAATTGAAGAAGCCCTGGGTAACCGGGGCTTTTTTTTATTTAAGCGTTTCTTCAAAACTAACTTATAAAATACTGAACGGCAAGCGAATAACCAGCTAACCCTAAACCAGAAACAGAACCTTTGCAAACCCCGGCCAGCAGGTTTTGTTTACGGAAATCTTCGCGGGCATAAATATTGGTGATGTGTACCTCTATAACAGGCGCAGAAATGGCCGCCACAGCATCGCGCAGCGCCACCGATGTATGCGTATAGCCACCCGCGTTTAAAATAATTCCGGAACAAGAGAAACCCACCTGGTGCAGGTAATTTATCAGCTCGCCCTCTACATTGCTTTGGTAATAATGGATAGATATATCCGGAAATTGAGCTTTTAGATCTTTCAGAAAATCATCAAAACTTATTTGGCCGTATTTTTCTGGCTCGCGCTTGCCCAGCAGGTTTAAATTTGGTCCGTTTACGATATGTAATTCCATTAGATAATTCTGAAAGAAGCTGTTTTACGGGCTTTATGTAATATCGCAAATATAAAGCTTGTACCTTTAAGCCTAATGCTGCTAATTTTGTAGCCTTCTAATTAGCTGATTTTATGTCGTGGCCGGCCGCTGTAAATTCTTTCAAGCAATACCTGCAACTGGAGCGGTCGCTGTCGGCTAACTCGGTAGAGGCCTATTTACGCGATGTAGCAAAGCTGCAGGAGTTTGTGGCTGCCAACGGTAGCGTGAGTTTGCAAGAGGTTAACAGCAAGCTATTGCAGGATTTTCTGGCCGGGGTTACAGTGGATGGAGGTTCGGCGCGGTCGCAGGCCCGGCTTTTATCGGGTATTAAGGCTTTTTTTAAGTTCCTGCTGATAGAGCGGCTTATCGTGGCAGACCCAACCGAAACGCTGGACGCGCCAAAACTTTCGCGCGCGCTGCCGCATACGCTATCGGTAAACGAAGTGCTGGGGTTGTTAGAAGCCGTAGATGTTTCTACTCCCGAAGGAATCCGGAACCGGGCAATGCTGGAAACTTTGTACAGCTCTGGCCTGCGCGTAAGCGAGCTGGTAGACCTGAAAAAAAGCAATTTGTACCTGGAAGTGGGGTTTATGAAGGTGGTCGGGAAAGGCAACAAAGAGCGCCTGGTGCCCATTGGAAGCGATGCCCGCAAGCACATTGCTATTTACCAGGAACATGTGCGCAACCACCAGGTAATTAAAAAAGGCCACGAAGATACGCTATTCCTGAACAGGCGCGGCGCAGGATTAAGCCGCGTAATGGTGTTCACTATTATAAAAGACCTGGCCGCTAAAACCGGTTTGCAAAAAGATATTAGCCCGCATACGTTCCGCCATTCGTTTGCCACACACTTAATAGAAGGCGGAGCAGATTTGCGTGCCGTGCAGGAAATGCTGGGCCACGAAAGCATCACCACTACCGAAATTTATACCCATCTGGACCGTGATTATCTGAGCCAGGTAATAAAAGATTTTCATCCGAGAAGTTGAAGAGGTATAAGGTAGCAGGTGTAAAGTAATAGGATAGAATTTTTTAATATTGAAGTAGTTTTTCAAAATTCTGCTTAAGCATTTTTAGTTATGAGTATATTGCTTTAGCGCCATTCTTTTTCAACTTTCAACCCTCAAATCTATAAAAAACGTGTACAAATCCCTTATCCGGCCGCTGCTTTTTAAATTCGATCCCGAGAAAGTGCATCACTTTACGGCGGCTGCGCTGGGTGCCGGGTTTTCTGTTCCGGCGGTGCCTTTTTTGGCCGACGCAGCCTTTAAAGTGCAGCACCCAAAGCTGGAGAAAGAGCTTTTTGGACTGAAATTTCCAAATCCGGTTGGTTTGGCGGCCGGGTTCGATAAAGACGCGCTTATGATAGATTCTATGGCACACCTGGGTTTTGGGTTTATAGAAATAGGCACGCTCACGCCAAAAGCGCAGCCCGGAAACCCCAGGCCGCGCCTGTTCAGGCTGCCAAAAGACCAGGCCATAATTAACCGGATGGGCTTTAACAACGGTGGGGTAGAGGCTGCCGCGCGCAGGTTAGAGAAGCGCAAAAGCAACATTATTGTGGGTGGCAACATTGGCAAAAACAAAGACACCGCCAACGAATTTGCCGTGTCGGATTACCTGATTTGCCTTAACGCCCTGCACGACCTGGTAGATTATTTTGTGGTGAATGTAAGCTCGCCAAACACCCCGGGCCTGCGCGAGCTGCAAGACAAAGAACCACTTACCCGTATTATACAAACGCTTCAGGAAGAGAATAATAAGCGCAACATTACC
>JAFADQ010000121.1 GCA_023424725.1 Bacteroidota bacterium | reverse complement strand
GAGCAGGTTTAGGCTCCGGAGCTTTTTCCGGCGCTTTTTCTGCGGGCTTTTTCGCTTCCGTTTCTGTTTTCTTTTTAGGCCGGCCTTTAGAATCGAGGTCTATTTTACCCAGAATCTTCAGCCCGGGCTTCGCGGCAACCGGTTCGGCAGGTTCGGTTGTCTCAGATGCTTTTTCGGGCTTTGCAGCTTCGGGTGTTGTGGCCGCTTGCTCTGCTTTTGGCGCTTCAGGAGGCTCCGGTGCTTTTTCGGCTGGCTTTTCTGCCACCGGAGCAGGTTTGGCTTCCGGCGCTGCAGGGCGCGGCTTTTCTTCCTGAGCCTTTGGCTCTGGTTTTGGTGCCGGGGCCGGCTCTGGTTTGGCTGGTTCGGGCGCAACAGGCTCCGGTGCCTTTCTAATAATGTTGCTGCTCAGGCCAACTGCTTCTGCCTCCATCTTGGCTTGCTCGTCGGTAGCAAATGCTTTATTCAGCAGTGCCACCTGTTCGCCTGTGATTTTGGTAGTAGGCTTGTTTTCCACTTCAAAACCCTTAGATTCAAGGTGTTGAATAATGGTAGACGTGCTTACGTTAAATTTCGTAGCCGCCTGTTTAAGCCTCATCGATTGTTCTTCTGCCATACTCTCCGCTGCTGCCGCAGCAATGCTTCTGTGTTTTTATTTGTTATTATTGCCTAACAAGGCTGCAAATTACCGAATCTACTCATTAATCACACAATCAGGCGATTACTTTCGTGCCAGGATAAAGCTGCAAGCGGTTCTTTCTTCCGAAAAAACCGCCTGCAATATCCTTTATTCGAACTCTTGCTTTATTATCGACATCACATCGTCGATAGTTGATTCTTCCAGGTCTGTTCTTCTCAGAAGGTCTTCTTTGGTTGCTCCAAGCACAGATTTTGCCGTATCCAGGCCTACGCGCTTCAGCTCCTCAATTACCCAGCCTTCTATTTCGTCAGAGAATTCTTCGATGTCGATATCTTCTTCAACGGTGTCGTTTTCTCTGTACACATCAATCTCGTACCCAACCAACCGGCCGGCCAGCTTAATGTTTAATCCGCCTTTACCAATCGCGAGCGATACCTGGTCGGGCTTCATAAATACCGAAATGCGCTTTTCTTCTTCGTGCACCTTCATGCTGGTAACTTTGGCCGGGCTAAGGGCGCGGCTTACGTAAAGCTCCAGGTTATCGGTGTAATTTATTACGTCTATGTTCTCGTTCTCGAGCTCCCGCACAATGCTGTGAATCCGCGAACCTTTCATTCCAACGCAGGCACCTACCGGGTCTATACGGTCGTCGTAAGATTCTACGGCAACTTTGGCTCTTTCGCCGGGCTCGCGCACGATGTTCTTTATCACGATCAGTCCATCCTCAATTTCGGGCACTTCCTGCTCGAATAAGCGCTCCAGAAATACGGGCGATGTGCGTGAAAGGATAATTTTTGGCGCAGAATTAATGATCTCTACGGCATGTACTACGGCACGAACCACATCTCCTTTACGGAAACGGTCTTTGGGTATCTGGTGCGCGCGCGGCAAAATAAGTTCGTTATCGTCGGCATCTACCATTAGCACCTCACGGCTCCAAACCTGGTAAATTTCAGCAGATACTACCTCGCCTACCAAATCTTTGTATTTATCGTACAACGATTCTTTCTCGAGGTCTTTAATTTTCTGCATCAGCGTCTGGCGGGCCATCAGTACGGCACGGCGGCCGAAATCTTCCAGTTTTACTTCTTCCGACACTTCTTCGCCTTCTTCAAAATCGGGCTCAATTTTGCGGGCTTCCGAGAGGCTTATCTTATCATGGTCCCAGATGTCTTCGGAGTTATCGTCTACGATCTGCCGGTTACGCCAGATCTCCACGTCGCCCTTCTCCACATTCAGGATAATGTCGAAGTTCTCGTCGGTTTCGTACTTTTTACGGATCATCGCACGAAAAACTTCTTCCACCACCTTCATCATGGTTGGGCGGTCGATGTTTTTGGTTTTGGCAAATTCCGAAAACGACTGAATCAGCTCTGCACTATTCATTGCGCTTATTTAAAAGATATAACTATCTGGGCTTTCTCTATCTCATCGAAAGGGATAACCACAGGTTCGGTTACGATTTTTTTTCCTTGTTTGGTTTGTGCTTCTAGGGCAATACCGGTATCGGTTACTTCCGTCATCACGCCCGTTTTTTTGGTGCCATCAGCTAAGGTAATATCTAATGTGCGGCCAACGTGGCGGGGGTACTGGCGGCGCAGCTTCAGCGGCTGATCTGCTCCCGGCGATGTAACTTCTAACGTAAAAGCATAATCTTCGGGGGTTTGCTCCTCGAGCTTGCGGCCAAGACACCGGCTTATTTTCGCGCACTCATCTATACCTATACCACTGTCGCTATCGAGCACGATGGTAACTTTTTGCTTTACCGGCGACTCGGAAACAGCTACATCGACCACGAAAATCTCGTCGCTAACGATACAATCCGTTATCAGTTCACTAACCTGCGCAGCGTAAATCATGTATAAGTGTGCTTGCTATTAAAAGCGAGAGGGGACTGCCTGTCCCCTCGTTCGACCAAATTCTGTGCAAAATTACGCAAAAAACATATTTTTTGCAAGTTGAAAAAATAATATACTGAATTGCTCTTATTTAGTTGATGGTAAATGCTGGGGGCTTTAGTAAGTTTGTCTGATAATTGAAAAGTTTCGTGGCCGGGAAGTTTACGTTGTGGTTGTATATTTTGCTGCTGATATGGATTGGCCTGGGTGTGATAAGTCTCTACATTCCGCCTCACATTTTCTGGCCGGCCGGCTTTGTAGCGTATTCGTTGCCTATTGCCCTGTTTTTTAATTTGGTATTTTTGGGCTGGTGGCTACTGCGTTTTTCGTGGAAGGCCGTGCTGGCGTTGGCCTTAACTATAGCGCTTTTTGGCCTTTACAGCAGGAGTTTTAAAATTTTGTTTTCAGAGCCAGAAGATATTAAATCTGCTACATCTTTTAAACTTTTAAGTTATAATGTAAGAAGTTTCAATATTTTTCCTACTCCAAAAAAGGATCATCTAAAAGCCTCTGGCAAGTTTTTATCTGTAGTGGCTGAATTAGAAGCCGATATATTGTGTTTGCAGGAATTCTACAATTATAGTAAGAAATTAAAATCTACGGAAAGATTAAGCAAGCTATATCCGCACCATTACTTTTCTATTTCCAGTGAAGGAAAACGGGGTAACCAATATGGTTTGGCTATTTTTTCAAAATTCCCGATTATTAAAAAAGGAACTATTGCATTCGGAGAGTTAAATTCCAATCATGCCATGTTCGCGGATATTAAGGTGTATAACGATACAATAAGGGTATACAACTTTCACTTACAATCAATGGCCATCCGAAGGGAAATTATTCCGGAAATAAACGACAACAAAGAACTGCTCCGTAGTAAGGGATCTTCATTATACAAACGACTGCGCTTTGGTTTTGTAACGAGAGGTAAACAGATAAACTCCCTGCGCAACCATATAGACTCATCTCCTTATCCGGTTATTGCCACCGGCGACCTAAATGACCTGCCTCATAGTTATACTTATGAGTATATGCGCAAAAACCTGAAAAATTCTTTTGAAGAGGCCGGTTCTGGACTGGGTACAACTTTTGCCGGAGGATTTCTACCATTTCTGCGAATTGACAATCAATTTGTAAGCACTGAAATAGAAGTGATTAAATTCGAAACACTTGACACTATTCGCTATTCTGACCATTTGCCAACATTTGGAATCTATTCTGTTGGGGGATAGCCTTTAGGTGCCAAAATTTGGTGTAATATAACCTAAAATCTGTTTGATTTTGTTGCATTCACAGTTTCTGGAGGTATTTCTGCTTCCTACCTCAAATCGCATTAAACCGCTACCTTTGCACCATTATGGAGCATCCGCTTAAGCTAACCAATACACTTACCCGTAAAAAGGAACAGTTTGTACCCATTCATGCGCCTTTTGTGGGCTTATATGTATGCGGGCCAACCGTTTACGGGCACGCACACCTGGGCCATGCACGGCCTTATATTACGTTTGATGTGCTGCGCCGCTACCTGGCTTACCTGGGCTATAAAGTGCGCTACGTGCGCAACATTACCGATGTTGGCCACCTGGAAAACGATGCCGACCAGGGCGAAGATAAGATCGGTAAAAAAGCCAAGCTGGAAAACCTGGAACCGATGGAAATTGTGGAGCAATTCACCCACAGCTTTCATCAGGACATGGCGGCGCTGAATATTTTGCCGCCCAGCATAGAGCCTCGTGCATCGGGCCATATTCCAGAGCAAATTGCTTTGGTAGAGAAAATTCTGGAGGCCGGTTTGGCCTACGAATCTAACGGCTCGGTTTATTTTGATGTGCTGAAATACCAGGAGCAAAAAGGCGATTACGGAAAGCTTTCGGGCAGAATTATAGAAGATCTTATTGCCAACACCCGCGACCTTGACGGGCAAAGCGAAAAGCGTAACCAGTTAGATTTCGCCCTCTGGAAAAAGGCGCAGCCCGAGCATATTATGCGCTGGCCATCGCCGTGGAGCGACGGCTTCCCTGGCTGGCATTTAGAATGCTCGGCCATGAGCGCGAAATACCTGGGCCAGACGTTTGATATCCATGGCGGCGGAATGGATTTAATGTTCCCGCACCACGAATGCGAAATAGCCCAAAGCCAGGCCGGCAATAACATAGAGCCGGTAAAGTACTGGATGCATTGCAACATGATCACGATAGGCGGTCAGAAAATGGGCAAATCGCTCGGCAATTTTATTTCGCTGCACGAGTTCTTTAGCGGCGAACATGCCAAGCTGGAGCAGGCGTATTCTGCCATGACCATCCGCTTCTTTATCCTTCAGGCGCATTACCGCAGCACTTTAGATTTTTCTAACGAAGGTTTGCAGGCCGCGCACAAAGGCTACCGCAAGTTAATGAACGGCCTGAAGCTGCTAAACAAACTAAAAGCACCTGCAGAGGCCGAAAACAGTGCCACGCCAGACGAAGAAATTGTAAAGCTTGGCAATGCCTGCTTCGATGCGCTGAACGATGATTTGAATACTGCCAAAGCCATTGCCGGACTTTACGAACTGCTGAAGAAAATAGAAACTCTATTCGCAGGCAACCAGGTTCCGGAATCGGTATCGGCAGCTACTTTTAATTACATCAAAAACACCTATACCACCTTGGTAGTAGATATTTTGGGGCTGAAAGAAGAAAATTCGGAAGAAGTAAATCCTTACATAGACCTGATCCTGAATTTTTACAAAGACGCCAAAGCCAGCAAAGACTACGCGAAAGTAGACCAGATACGGGCTCAATTAAAAGAGATGGGAATTATGGTAAAAGATTTGCGCACCGGAGTAGATTGGGTGTATGAGAGGTAGGAAAACCTCACCCCCAACCCCTCTCCAAATGAGAGG
>JAFADQ010000114.1 GCA_023424725.1 Bacteroidota bacterium | reverse complement strand
CGGTAGAGATGGGGTACAGCACCGGCAGCACCTGGGTATAATCGTTTTCTACATTTTTAGCAATAGTAGCTTCGGCCTCTTTTATGCGCTCGCGGGCCAGAAAAAAGCCGTTGTCGCGGGCGGCCAGGTTATGGTAGCCGCGCGCTATTGGGTTTTTGCTTTCTACCGAGCAGCCTGCTATGGTAAGCAGGGCTGCAAGCAGCAAAAAAGCGCTAAGTATAGAGTAACGATTCAAGGGTGTCAATATCTCTGTTAAGTTACCGGCGCCAGGCCGGTATCGTTGGTGCTGTTCTATAAAACGATCAAAACCGGGCCAGATTGTACTACCGGGCTGCGAAATGCAAAAACAGTGCCGCGAGCGCCCAAACAGGCTGGGGTTTTAACTTACAAAGGTACTATAAATCAGGGAAAAAGGGGAGAGGGTTTTTAATGATATTCGGTTAGTTAACGATGTCCATAAACGCTGCATTCGGGTTCTGTTATACGAAAGCCGCATTGCTAACAATAGTTCACAAATAGGTTTTTTTCTGAAAGTCAGCTACAATACCGTATTTATACGATACAAAATACTGTATTTATACGGTATTGGTTTTCCTGTGTATAACCTATAGATTGCACTGCATTAAGTACAGGTTAATTTATTTTGTCTTTATCTTCAGGATTCTTATGAAATCCCTCAATATGAAACCAACCCTCTACCTCCTCACAGCCACTTTTTTGCTGCTCTCAGCCTGCAAAGACGACGACGACAACAGCAACGGCCGCCCCAAGTGCCAGACGGTAACCCATGCCCCTCAGGAGTTTCTAGATTACTGGTTCTTCCCCCAAGGCAGCTGGTGGGTGTATAAGCTAAAAGGCAGCGAGCCGGCCGTGTACGATACGGTGCGCAATACCGGCCGGCACAGGGCTTTTTTTGCACAGCCATACGAAGAGGCGGGGCTGGCAAAGCATTGTGAAATGTTTTACGTGCACGACTTGGTGCATTACAATAAAGACTATTTTAAAGGTTATAACGAAGCTTCTAACTTTTTGGGAGGGGAAGGCCTCAGAGGCTGGCGCATGGGCGATAAATGGGTGATAGACCAAACCTGGGATGCGAATCTACCAAATGAAAATATCTTTTTCTTCTATCCCTTCAGCATAGGCGAGATGCACATGGCAGACAATAACTGGGTTTCTGATACCAATGCGGTGGTTACACCTAATTATACTTTTCATAACTCAGTCGGCTTTTTTAGCGGTTATGGCGGCAACCCCGATACTTCGGCCTCTCCGCAGCGCAAAATATACTTTACCAAAGGAGTGGGTATAACCTGGCGCCGCTACTACAATAACCAGGTTTGGGAGCTGGTAGATTATTATATTAACAGATAAAACAATCTTCAGCTTTTACGCTTTAATACACATTCTATGAAAAAAACTTTTACTCATGCTGGCTGCCGTACTTGACTTCGGCACGGCACAAGCTCAGGCTTCGTACAGGCTTCAGTTCCACTCGCAGGAGCATGCCACTGTTACCGGCTCACTGCCGGTGCAGCTTACTATTAGCGTGCAAGATAGCCTGCTAACCCCAGAGGTGCTTATAATTTTGATGTAGACCTGCGTAAATTCCCGTCTGGCAACTCTAATTCTACTTACCTGGTTGAGGTGGTTGATAATGCGCCATTAGGTTCTAACTTTTTCCCTACGCTGGTATGCCAAACAGAGCGTAGCACGGTGGCGGTAGCCCCTAACCTTGATATGGTAGCAGATCATTTTATTTATGGTATTTTGGATAATCCGAGTAGCGAGATGATTAACACCAACAGCTTTACGGGTGATTCGCTACATACCGCGGCATTAATCGCGGCCTCTTATGCCACCAGATACGATTCTTTAGGAAACGATTATCTGGCTATGAACCTGCTAAAGGAAATACTTGACTACGAACCCTTGCATCCAAATGAAGCTACTGAGAACATTCGAAACATAGTGTATCATTTACTGGAAGAAATATATCCGAGGGCACTCGAGAATAACGCTAACAACGCGCCGATAAAAGAGATGATGCTTGACGTTATTACGGCAAGAGTAGAGGGCGCTGGTGATACTCTTTTATTTAACCGCGATTTTTATACATATATGGAGGCGGCCCTATCCTCTTATTCTGCAGGGTCTTTACCAGAAGCCAGAGAATTTATTGAACAGGCACGGCCATTGTCTTCTTTTCTGAATGAGGAGCATTTACAGTACTGGGATTGCCTGATAGGGCTTAATGAGCAATTAAGAGACAGCCTTATTACTCCTGAGCAAATATTTGACCTGATGCTTGCCTGCGATAGCCCACCGGCAAATGCACGTGTTTCAAGTAAAGTAGACGTTATGGAATATATTCGTTCTTTAGATGCCCGGCAACAAGATAAACAAATATCTATTGCGCAGTTAGTACTTTCTCCAAATCCGGCTACAGACAAAGTAGAAATTGCTTTTGTCGCGCCAAAGAGCGGGCAAGGGTATGTATCTATAATTGATTTAAGCGGGAAATTAGTGAAAAGAACAACCTTTGGTGAACTTCATAAGGGTGCAAACCGCCTGCAACTACCGGTTAACGATATTGCTTCGGGTATGTACACAGTACAAGTACAAGGCCCCGATTTTTTTGGGGTAACTAAATTGGTTGTAACACGGTAAACGCTTTTTGTTACGGTTAAAAACAAAAGAAGCTGCCTGATTTGGCGGCCTCTTTTGTTTTTACAAATCCCGTCATCCAATGATCTAAAACTTTACCCACTTCACCTTTTCCTCCAATGGCACCAATCTGTGGCCCGGCCGCGGCGCAGAGTTGGTTTTGCCCAGGTAAATAAGCCCCATTACCACATCTTCAGCGCCTAATTGCAGGTGTTCTTTCATGGCAGGGTGGTGCGTCATGCCGCCAGTGTTCCAGATAGCGGATATGCCAAGGGCTGCCGCGCCCAGCAAAATGTGCTCTATGGCGGCTGCTGTAGCGGCAACTTCTTCCAGAACCGGTATGTTGGGTTTGTCTCCGCGCTGCATTATCGCGATTATCAGGTGCGAGGCTCTTCCGGCGGTTTGCAGCAGCTTATCGTACTTGTTTTGGTCGCGGTTTTCTTGGGGTGTATGCTGCCAGTATAAATCGGCGTGCGCCTGAGCAAATTGCTGTAAACTTTCTTTGTGGTACACCAAAAAACGCCAGGGCTCGGTGCGGCCGTGGGTGGGCGCCCAATCGGCCAGCTCCAGCAGTTGCTGCACCTGCTCGTTGGGTATGGGTTGGCCATTCATTAGCGCAACAGACACCGTGCGCCGCTGCCGGATAATGGTTTGTAGCTGGTTAAATAAAGAAGTATCCATAGTATTTTAACCCGCAAGTAAGGCAATTGGTTTTTGGTGGTTTAATTGGCGGCATTGTAGAAGAAAAAGCGGCAAACTATTTACCTCGGTCTGTGCCTTCACAGACCGAAAGTTGGTGTGGTGGCAATGTTTTTGGCCTTTGCAGGTAGTCTGTGAAGGCACAGACCACGGAAACAGTTTTAGAGTCGGATCGGTTAATCATGCGCCACCCCTCCACAGACATAGAGTTGGTGTATGCTAGCCTGGTTTTTGGCCCTTGCAGGTTGTATGTTAAGGTGCAGACAACGGAAACTATTTATGTTTTTCGCAAATCAGAATACTTCCGATCATGAAAAGGCACAAGTCAACGCTTCGCTAAAGACTAGCGCCAGACATCGCCTGAATTTACTCTTCTTCAGGCGGCTGGTTCGGGTAGCGTTGGTAATGCAGCTCGGCTACCATTTTTTGTATCGTGTCGCGTAGCTCGTCTATGTTCTGGCGCTGCTGAGCCGATATAAACAGGGCAGGGTAATGCTCTTTGGCCATGTAGCTGGCGCGCAATTGCTCTAAGGTGGGCTTGTTTTTGGCCGTTGCAGCCTCGCCGGTGTCGTCCCAGTCGCCATTTTCTGCCGGTTCGTCGGCCTGGTATTGGTCTATTTTATTAAAGACGAGAATAGTGGGTTTGTCGGCAGATCCAATATCGCCCAGGGTTTCTTTTACCACGGCAATGTGCTCTTCGTAACCGGGGTGCGAAATATCTACCACGTGCAGCAACAGGTCGGCTTCGCGAATTTCATCTAACGTGCTTTTAAAACTCTCTATCAGTTTGGTGGGCAGCTTGCGGATAAAACCTACCGTATCAGAAAGCAGGAAAGGAATATCGCCCAGTACTACTTTGCGCACGGTGGCATCTACTGTTGCAAACAACTTGTTTTCGGCAAATACTTCAGAGCGCGAAAGCATGTTCATAATAGTACTTTTGCCAACGTTGGTGTAGCCCACCAGCGCCACGCGCACAATGCCGGTGCGGGCTTTGCGCTGCTGTATGGCTTGTTTCTCAAATTTATCGAGCTTTTCGCGCAGCAAGGTAATGCGGTCGCGCACAATACGGCGGTCGGTTTCTATTTCGGTTTCGCCGGGACCCTTCATCCCAATACCACCTTTTTGTTTCGATAAGTGGGTCCAGAGGTTCGTAAGGCGGGGCAGTAAATACTGGTATTGCGCCAGCTCTACCTGTGTGCGTGCCGTAGCGGTTTGCGCGCGCGCCGAGAAAATATCTAAAATCAGCAACGACCTATCTACAATCTTTACCTTCAGCTCAGCCTCAAGATTACGCACCTGCGACGGCGACAGGTCGTCATCAAAAATAACCATGTCTACGTTGCGGTCTGTTACAAAGGCTTTTATGTCTTCCAGCTTGCCTTTGCCCACAAAGGTGCGGCGGTCGGGGTGGTCCATTTTCTGGATAAAGCGCTGCAGGGTTTTGGCGCCGGCGGTTTCGGCCAGAAACTCAAGCTCGTCCAGGTATTCGGTGGTTTTGGCTTCTTTCTGGCGAGGCTGCGGAACGGCTACCAGCACGGCGGTTTCCTGTTCTTTGGATGTGGTTACAGTTTTTTTCAAGATCGTAGGGCGTATTTCGTGTTGCGTATTGTGGTTTATATATGCGAAGGTACGCAAACCCGAAGGTATTAGATATGTAGGGGCACCACTTGTGGGTGG
>JAFADQ010000026.1 GCA_023424725.1 Bacteroidota bacterium | reverse complement strand
CCCCGGTATTCTAATCTTTTTAATCCTTTTATAACTATCGGGCTAGCCTCGCGGTGGCCGATATAAGCAACTATTCCGCACATAATGTACTGTTGTGTAAAAATTTTGTCAAAGGTAAAGCAAACCGGAACGTAAAAACGTTCATAGCCAGGCCTTTTTACTGAACTTTGGTGTAATAAACCCGCAGCCTTGTACCGTTAGGCCCCGGCGCTGCGATACGTACGCGATTTATCTGTACTGCGTTGGAAGCAGAGTAAACAACAATGCCCCGGTTTTGCTGGCCACCATAAATCATAGACTGTAAGTAGGTGCCTAACTGGGCGTGGTAGCTGTTTGTAAGGGTATCGTAGCGCACTGCCTGCAACCCGTTTGGCTGCGCATCGGTACCAATAAACCTGATACTGCCATTTGGCTGATAAACACGGTTACCGGCGGCTTCGGCCATAACCAAAGCAGTGGGTGGTGCAAATTCCTCGTTCTCGCTATCTATCGCAGGCATTAGCAGCTCGGCTTTGTTTATGGCAATTTCGGCTCCTATTTGCTGGCGAAGATTTTCCAGATCCGGGAATTTATAAACGGTACGCAAGCCAAACCCGGCTTGTATAAAGGTTTCGCCGTTTTGGGGGCTTATAGTATCGCCGTTATTTACAAGATTGCCGGTTGGCGTGCCCGTTCTGTCTGCTTTTACAGAATGATAGCGCCGTGCGGGCCTGTCCAGATATAGTTTAAGCGATTTACGTTCTCCTGCCGATCTGTATTTTACTTCTACAAAAGAGCTGTCGGCATCGCGATCGAAAGCAAAATTGGCAATAGACTTGCTGCCTTCTGTAATAACAGGCACAATGGCGATTCCTTTAATCTCTTCCCGAAAAGCATCGTGGCTGGAAAGTGGCGCATTCAGAATTCGCTGCCCGAAAGCCGGATCTAACAGGGCGTTTAAAAGAACGCGTTTAGAAGATGTAGGCTTATAATCGGAAGGCGTAAAAGTGAGCGTGCCTAACGTACTGGCTCCGTACGGTGTGGTTTGATAGGCATACATAGTATCGCCGATGTGCTCGGTCAGCTCCCGGATCTCGAGCTTCACAGGCACATCTGTGTTACCATAAGCGCCTACGTAGGCCACTTTCAGCAAAACGGTATCTATTACACCTACCTGGCCTACCTCAAATCCGGCATCGCGGAGGCGAAGCTCTGAGTAAGCGGTAGCGGTAATCTTGCCAAACACCGGATCTTCTACATAACCGGCAAGGTGGCTTAGCAAACTGTTTGTGCCGGACGTAACAATAGAATCGAGCAGCACCGTGTTCGATTTTATGGGCTTTACGTCTAAAAAGTGAACACCAACCTGGCTATCGGGCTGCACATTGAGCCCGATATCGGTTGGTTCTTCACAAGAAAACAGTAAAAAAGATAGTGGCAGAGCCAGCAGAAGCCGCTTAGCGGGCCAGCTCGGTGTAGAGGTTGTAGTGGGCATCTAGAAAATTATCGGTCTCAGCAACTGTGCTTACCTTTTTCGACAGCATTGCCTCGGCAAAAAGAGCGTTAATGTTTTCGCTGTGGTCTTCGGTCGATTTCAATACGGCATCTGCATATTCCATGCCTACCTTCACAAAACCGCTGTAATCGGAAGTAAGACTGGCAAGATTGCTGTCTTCTATGTCGATCATGCGGGCTTTCTGGTGCAGGTTGCCATCAAACTTATGGGTAAACTCGTTGTTGTAAACGGTAAACACGCTCTTGGCATTGTTGAAGATCGGATCTTTTTTATACGTAGTTTTCAAATACATCGGTATCAAGCCCGTCATCCAGTCGTTGCAATGAACGATATCCGGAGCCCAGCCCAGTTTTTTTACGGTTTCTAAAACGCCTTTGCAGAAAAAGATAGCGCGCTCGTCGTTATCGCCGTGGAAGTTGTTGTTATTATCTACCAGTGCAGATTTGCGGTGGAAATAATCGTCGTTATCTATAAAATACACCTGCAATTTGGCCTGCGGAATAGACGCTACTTTAATAATAAGCGGCTTTTCTTCGTCGCCAACGGCAATGTTAATACCGCTTAGGCGAACTACTTCGTGCAGTCTGTTTTTGCGCTCGTTGATAACGCCAAAACGTGGGACAAAAATTCTGATCTCCATGCCGCGCTCTTGCATAGCCTGTGGCAACTGACGAACAAAGTCGGCTACTTGGGTGGTCTGCAAAAAAGGGTTGATTTCAGTAGCGGCGTAGAGAATACGTAACTTACACATACACGAGAAAATTAGTTAAAGAATCTATAGGCAATACTATAGGGACGTGCAAAATTACATAATTTTAGTGAATTTTTCAATTATTTATACTAAAACTTTACATTTGCGAGTTAATATCTCTTGAGCCCCCTGCTAATGCTCCTTTTGTCCGACCGGACCTCTCTAAAATCCTATATTACAGATTGCCGCGCCGCTGGCCGCACTATTGGCTTTGTGCCAACCATGGGCGCTTTGCACCAGGGCCATGTTAGTTTGCTGCAAATCGCGAAGGCGCAAAACGATGTGGTGATCTGCAGCATTTTTGTAAACCCCACGCAGTTTAACAACGCCGACGATTTTACGCATTACCCCAAAACGCTGGAGCCCGACCTGGACAAATGCCGCGCCGCCGGCTGCGATGCCGTTTTTGTGCCCGACGTAAATGAAATGTACGGCAAGCCTACCGTGCTTACCTTTAATTTCGGGCCGCTGGAGGCTGTTATGGAAGGCGCGCACCGTCCCGGCCATTTTAACGGCGTGGCCACCATTGTGAGCAAACTCTTTAACATGGTGCAACCTACCAGAGCTTACTTCGGCCAGAAAGACCTGCAGCAGTTTGCCATTATACAGCAACTGGTGCGCGACCTGAGCTTCGATATTGAGCTGGTGTGCTGCCCTATTTTGCGTGAAGAAGATGGTTTGGCCATGTCGAGCCGGAACGTGCGG
>JAFADQ010000139.1 GCA_023424725.1 Bacteroidota bacterium | reverse complement strand
TGGAACCTGAAAAAGTTAATGCAAAAGTTGAAAGAAGATTTAACCGCAGCTTATTTTTTACTCTGCCGATTGATCAGTTCAAGGTTAATTAGTTTAGCTATGAGGACTTGTTAAGGATCGACTATTTATTTGTTAACAATTGGCGATTCAGTTCACGTAATTTTTGATTTTTACCCCAGACTACCCTGTTCAGGCAAAAGGGCACCCACAAGAGGTGCCCCTACGCCAACTGCCCTTTGGTAAATTCATGTACCAGCGCGCCCTGATGGGTGATTAAACTGCCTTTGGTTATTTCTTCGTCCAATTCCCACTTAAAACCTTCGTTGGTAGCCAGGTGCAGTAATAATGTGCTGATGTTGCGGGCGTACAATTCGCTGGCGTTGTAGGCAAGCATGCTGGGCAGGTTTCCTTCGCCGATAATGGTAACGCCGTGTTTTATTACCGTTTGGTTTAGCTCGCTCAGTTCGCAGTTGCCGCCGCTTTCTACGGCCATATCTACAATTACAGAACCTGGTTTCATGGTTTGCACCATACCGGCGGTTACCAGTACGGGTGCTTTGCGGCCCATTACCAGCGCGGTGGTTATTACCAGATCGGCTTCGGTAATGCGGCTTTTTATGAGTTCCTGCTGCTTTTGCAGATATTCGGCGCTTACTTCGCGCGCATAGCCCCCTTCGGTTTTCACGCCTTCTACGCCCTTAACTTCCAGAAAACGGCCGCCGAGGCTTTCTACCTGCTCCTTGGTTTCGGGGCGCACATCGGTTACTTCTACTACCGCGCCCAGGCGTTTTGCCGTGGCAATGGCCTGCAAACCGGCCACTCCGGCCCCGAATATCAGCACTTTAGACGGTGTTATTGTTCCGGCTGCCGTCATCAGCAACGGGAATATTTTGCGCAGCGAATTAGCGCCCAGCAGCACCGCTTTATAGCCCGCCAAATTTGCCTGCGACGAGAGCGCATCCATTTTTTGCGCGCGCGAAATCCGGGGCACGGCATCCATCGCGAACGCGGTAATTTTTTTATTTACCAGCGCCTCTGTTAGCTCCGGCTGAGTATGGGCATATAAAAAAGAGATCAGGATAGAATCCGGCTTCATCAACTGCACCTCTTCTGCCTGCGGCGGGTTTACTTTCAGCAATACATCTGCTTCTCTATAAAGCTCTGCCCGGTCTTCGGTAAGCATGGCGCCGGCGTGCAGGTAAGCTTCGTTGGTGAAACCTGCATCGCGGCCTGCTTCAGATTCTACCAGGCAAGAAAAACCTGCTTTGTGCAGACTTTTTACCACATCGGGCGTAATGGCAACGCGCTTTTCGCCGGGTCGTATTTCTTTTGGTATGGCTAGTTTCAAGGTAATTGTCTTTGACGGAACGGTGGCAGTTTCTCAGACCAAAGCTTTTTGGCTTAAAGTCCGTCAAGAATAAAGAATTACACCGAACAATGCAACAAGTGCACGGATATTTTAAACGGGAAACGGAAAGAAGAGATTAATTGGCAGGTTTCAGAAATGAAAAGAATAGCGGTAGCCAGGAAAAAATCGGCGAAAAACCTCATCCCCCGACCCCTTCTCCAAAATGAGAAGGGGAGAAAGTGGAGCCATTGGCAGATTTAATTATTAAATAAAACAATGTGCGCAGCTCCATATAAGCCCCTCTCTTTTGGAGAGGGGTTGGGGTGAGGTTTTTCGCGATAGCTTAATCCAAAGAAGTAGCGGGATTATTGTCGGCAGAAAGCATGCGGAGTATTGAAGAAACCTCGATCATGTTTCCGGTGGCCTGCAGCATACCAAGGGTAGGTATATTGCGGATAATGGCATATAACTGCTGCTTAATTTTACGCTTTTCGTCGGAGGTAAGCGGGCCGAGGCGGGCCTTTTGCAGCAGGGCATACGTGTCGGAGCTTTTCTTCAGCTCCATTAAAATACGGTCTTTATTTTGGCTGATGATGCGGCCAATGCGGGTTTTCAGGCTTTCGCTGGCAAAACTGAACCTGATCTCGTTTTTAAAGAAATGAAGCGTAGATTCATGCGTGATAAGAAAGGTTTGCAGCGCGGCCATTGCCTGTTCCAGCTCGGCAGTTGGCAAGTTTAGCCGGCCGCAAAGCTGCCACAGAAAAATCTCTTCTTCTACGCTTACATCTTTATCGGCCATAATGGTAAGAATGGCCACTTCCAGAAAATAGCGCTTGGCCAGCCACGATACTTCCGGAATTTCTATTTCTTGCAGCGTAATTCCTTTATCGAACACCTCGCGCAATTGCTGCGAAAGCTCCGGGTTTATATTAGCCGACCGTAGAAACTGGAAATATATCTGCGATTCTTCTTTTTCTATAATGCCATTGGCGTGGGCGGCTGCGGCAATCAATTTCAGGGCCGTTACACGTAGTTTTTGTTGCTCTGCTTTTACTTCGGCCAGCTTGCCCGGCAACGTTTTTACAGAAGATGCACTGTAGCGCATGCAGCCGTAAATATCCAGAAACAGCAAACTGTTGGCAAAATAAACCGAAAAGCTGGTGAGGCCTGCGCTAAAGTTCAGGTGCTTTTTCAGGTTTTGCTCAAGCCGCTCGTAAGGGTTTGTATTTTTGATGAACAATTGCCGCCAGGCCCATGGTTTTTTGGCCTCCGCAGCTTGCCTGCTGCCTGGCAGAGAATCGAAATAAGCCGAAAGTAACTCGCACATACCGGCGAAACGCTTTTCGGAATTGCCGCTAAAGTTGGCCGAATACGCCGAGAGGCTGCCAAACAAACAATCCAGGAAAATGAGCTGAGCTTTGTCTGAAGTGGCGTAAAAGTTGCTGGTTGGATGCGCTTCTTCCTGAAATGGAAACTCTACCGGAAAGCCATACAGCAAACCTGTAGGCTGCAAAAAGTTGTAAATAGATTTCTCCAGGGTTTCCGGATCTGTATCTACCAAACTGGCCTGCACAGAGAAAGGCTGCCCCGACCGGTAGTCGGTATATTTTTTTAGCCATCCTTTCTTTCTGAAGTTCATGTGCAGCAGCCCCTTTTATAGGGCATACTGTAAATGTACAAAAAAAGATTGCCGATTCCTAAAAATTTATATTTTTACCGGTTTACGTAATAAAGCAGGCTGCAAGGTCCATTTTTTAGGGCGCCAGCGCTAAACCCACGCCTACAACCAGTTACTTGCCAGGGCCAGCACCAAACCCAATAATGTGGCAATAATTTTGTTCCGGTTAAACCTGTGCTCGGGGCTTGTTTCGAAAAGTATAGTAGTAGAAATGTGCAAAAAGTTACCCGCTACCAGGCCGGTTAATGCCGTGTACAGGGTGCCCTGAAAGGCGCCGTCGTGCAACAGTACATTGCTGAAAAAAATGCCCAGCGGCGCCCCGATAGCGAAGATCATCAGCCACAAAAACGCCTTTTTAAAGTTGCCCAAGCTGGCAAGCAGTACCGACATAAGCGCAAATGCCGCCGGAATATGGTGTATGGCGATACCGATAAGCACCGAGTAAAAGGTGCTGCTGCTATGCCCGTGGTCGTGCCCGTGGTGGTGGTGCGCGCCGCCCTCTACCAATATAGAACCCTCCAGAAATGAGTGAATAAACAACGAGCCCAGCAGCAAAAACGGTGTAGAGCCAATGCCGTGGTTATGGTTATGGTTTTTATGTGGATGAATGTGGCCGTGCTCTATGCCATGCGAAAACAACTCCAGCACCAACTGCAGGAAAAAACCGGCCAGAATCCAGTAGCCCACCACCTGCGGATCGGGGGAGTTAATGAGCACCTCGGGCAGCAGGTGTATAATCGTGATCGTGAACAGGTAGGCGCCGCTAAAGGCCAGCGCAATTTTAAGCCAGCGGCCGTCTTCGGGCGGAAAAACCCGCACCAAAAGGCCCGATGCCATTACGGTTACGAACAGTACGATAATCGCTAAAACCATTGCCGGGCTTAATACTTCTTCAATACAAAGATCATCCGCTCGCAGGTTTTGGGGTCGAATGGCTCTAGTTTATAGTTCCCGAACACATCGGCCAGGCGCAGACCGGCCATGCTGAAGTATTCCATAAAATCGTCGTAAGTGAGGGCACGCACGCGCTCCTCGAAAGAAAAACCCTGGCCCTTATCTGTAAAGTTTATGGTTTTCACGATAAAACCGTTCTGCAGTTTGCGGCTTATATCAAAGGTAATTCCTTCTACTTCTTTCTGCTCGTGCGCCACCAGGTTTTGCAAGGCGTAATCAGAATTCATAAAATCTATCACCAGCTTGCCGCCGTGCTTTACCGATTCGGCCGCGGCCCGAAGCGCGATAATATTATCGGTTTCTTCCTCAAAATACCCAAATGAGGTAAACAAATTCAGCACAAAATCGAAGCTCTCGGGGCGGAAAACTTCGCGCATGTCGTGCACGAAAAAGTGCAGGTTATCGTTTTCGTGCAGTTTTGCGGCATCTATGTTCTGGGCCGAAAGATCTACTCCGGTAACCTCGAAACCGCGGCTGTTAAGGTACACGGCGTGGCGCCCTTTTCCGCAGGCCAGATCTAAAATGGTGTAATGCGGCTTTGGATGCAGGTAGGCAAGCAGGTTATCGAGAAAAAAACGGGCTTCGTCGTAATTGCGGTCTTTGTACAGAATGTGATAATACGGCGAATCGAACCAGGTTGTGTACCAGCTTTTTGTATTGGTGGTGTCCATAGGTTTAGAGGGTAGATACAGGCAAATTTAAGGTTTCTGCCGAATAACCAAAGGCCGCCCCGCATAAAGAAACCTGCAAGGGCCAAATTTACGGGCACCGGAGCAGAATTTGGCTGTAGCAGGCATAAAAACGGGCTTCGCAGCTTGGTTTTGCGTGTTATTTATTAACCCGCTATGGGTACAAAAGTTTGCCGGCGGTGGTGGGTTATGGCAATAAAAATAAAAGAAGGCAGATGAGGTACCTGCCTTCTTTTATTTTTATTTAAAGCAATCAGAATTACCTGGTTGGCTGCGGCTCTATTTTATCGTCCATGTTGCGGTCGTCGGCCTGCTCGCTTTCGTGGTTAAGCACCTCGCCCTGGCGCGCCTGCGTGCCCGGAGGGTTATTGGCGTTTTTCACCAGATCCATTTTGCAAACCGGGCATTTGCCGGGCTCGTTGCTGGCGCTGCCTTCGCATTTCATTGGGCATACGTAAGCAAAACCGGCACCGTAGGCAGCTTCGCCAGAGTTGCCTGCTTCGCCATCAAGGCCGGCATCGTTCAGGTTAGAGCTCTGGCGGTCGCCCGGATCTACCTGATCTACAGAAGTTTTATTTTCGGGGCGGCTGCCCGACGAGTCGCATGCCTGAAAGATTACGGTGCAGCAAAGGGCAAGTATAAAAAGGAGGTTTTTCATGTTTGTTTGGTGTGAAAGTTTATTGTAAAGTTTTGTTTTACTTAATAATGCTTACTGAGGTTTTGCGGCTTTCGGCTCCGGTTGTTTTTTGGCCGGCTCGGCTATGTAATTTTTGCGGCTCAAAATCACAT
>JAFADQ010000169.1 GCA_023424725.1 Bacteroidota bacterium | reverse complement strand
ACTGGCTCACTCTGCGCAGCTTATAGATATTAGCGGCGATAAAATGAAGCTTCTCTTAGATTATCCTACCATTGGCGAACCTCACTACGCGGTGGGTATTCCGGCCGAGAAAGTAGCGAAAAACTCTAAGAAGTTTTACAAGCTGGAAGACAACAAACACCCAGGCCGTGTAACCAACGAGAAAGATGCCAGAGTAGAGCGCAAAGGCAACCAGGTGCATGTGTACATGTCGTCTATCCGCTCGCACTTTACACCCGATAACATAGAAGGTATAAAAGTTGGCGACGAGGTTTACTTTTATGTAACCAACCTTGAGCAAGACTGGGATGTGCCGCATGGCTTCGCTATTAAAGGGTCTGAAAACGCCGAGTTGCTGATTATGCCAGGCGAAACCCAAACCTTTAAATGGACTCCTAAAAAAGCCACCGTTTACCCAATGTACTGCACCGATTTCTGCTCTGCGCTGCACCAGGAAATGCAAGGCTACATTCGGGTATCTCCGGCCGGAAGCGACGTGCCTCTTAAATGGAGCACCGGTGTAAAAGCCGAAGACGCGGTAGCCCGAAAATAAGTTAACCAAAAAAAGCAGAGGGGAGTTGTAGCTCCCTTCTGCTCTTTTTACAAAACCCAAAATACCATGAAACCATTATCAAGAATACTCGTGCTGGTAGCTTCTTTGCTCATGATCGGTGGATTTTTCTTCCCCGTTTGGTCTATAGAACTACAGGCGCCGCAGTACCCCGAAGGGCTTGGAATGAAGATATGGATAGATAAGCTTTCCGGCGATATCCAGATCATTAATGGCCTTAACCACTATATCGGCATGAAAGAAATAGATGCCTCTATGTTTCCCGAATTTACCTACATGAAATACATTTTGGGCGCTTTAATAGGCCTCGGAATGCTAACTGCTTTGTTTGGTAAAAAGCCAGTGCTGTACACCTGGTTTGGCCTGCTGGTAATTGCCGCCGCCGCCGGAATGTACGATTTCTGGGCCTGGGAATACGATTACGGCCACAACCTAGACCCGCGCGCTGCCATTATCGTGCCCGGCATGAGCTACCAGCCACCGCTTTTAGGCTACAAAGATCTGCTTAATTTTCGCGCAGGCTCTTTCCCCGATCTTGGAGGATACGCCATCATTATCGGTGGAATTATTTCTGCCATTGTGGTAATATTTGAGATGATGCGCAAAACCAAAACCGAAAAAGCAGTCATTAAAATTAACGTTCCCGAGATCAGTTTCGGAAGAAAAACTTCGGTTGGTTTATCCAGCATCGCGCTGCTGTTTGTAATTGGATTTTTAATGCTGTAGAGGCGAATTGCATTCGCCCGATCGCATTCCCCAAATTACGCCGTTTACCCTCGCTCGCCTCTGGCGAGTGTAAGCTACGGCTGGCCTCTGGCCTTTTTTACAGCGGCAAGATGCCGCCCAATAACCCACACTCGCGAGACGCGAGCGAAGGAAGCCAATTAACAAATAATACCAATTTGCCGGAGGCTCCTAATTCTCCCCTCTCATTTTGGAGAGGGGCCGGGGGGAGGTTTTTCGGTGAACAACCAACCAATAAATTTTTATCAACCATGCGCCTGCTAATCCTACTTCTGATTTCCTTCTTTTGCCTGGCAGGCGCAAGCCGCGGCGCAACCATCGTGGTGAGTAAATCGGGGCCTGTGGGCACCATAAAACAGGCCATCGCAAAGGCAAAAACCGGCGATGTAATCCTGATTAAAAAAGGCGTTTACAAAGAAGGCGAAATTACCATCGACAAAGCCATTACCCTGCAAGGGGAAGATTTGCCTGTGTTAGACGGCAACGGCACAAATCAGATATTAACCGTTACCGTTAGCGGCGTAACTATTAAGGGCTTGCACCTGCGCAACACCGGTACCAGCTCGCTTAACGACCTGGCCGGAATTAAACTGCTAAACGTTGCGCATGTTACCATTTCCGACAACAAATTAGAAGACTGTTTTTTCGGAATTTATCTTTCTAAATCTGATAGTTGCATTGTTACAAACAACCATGTTAGCTCTGGAAGCCATATACCGGAAACCATGCTAGGCAACGGCATACACATGTGGAAATGCAGCGATGTTTTGGTAGAAAACAACCTGGTGCAAGGCCAGCGCGACGGTATTTATCTGGAGTTCACTACCAAATCAACCATAAGAAAAAACACTACCGAAAAGAACATCCGGTATGGGTTGCATTTCATGTTTTCGCACGATGTTGTGTACACGTTTAATACCTTCCGCGACAACGGCGCCGGCGTGGCCGTTATGTATACCGACCGAGTAGAAATGACCGGCAATTTGTTTGAATTAAACTGGGGAAGCTCGGCCTACGGTTTGCTGTTGAAAGACATAAACGGCAGCACCATCCGTAACAACACGTTTCGCAAAAACACCACCGCGCTGTATATGGAAGGCTCTAACCGTATAAAGGTAGAGAGCAACAATTTCGAGAACAACGGCTGGGCCATAAAACTGCTCGCCAACTGCATGGAAGATACTTTCAGGCTTAACAACTTTACCGCAAATACTTTCGATGTGGCTTCTAACGGCACCACCATGCTAAACCACATCAACGCCAATTACTGGGACAAATACAGCGGCTACGATCTGGATAAAGACAAAGTGGGCGACGTGCCGTACCGCCCGGTTAGTTTATATTCTGTAATGGTAGAAAAAGTGCCTTATTCTGTTATGTTCCTGCGCTCTTTCGTGGTAGACTTAATGGACCAGATGGAGAAAGTAATTCCGTCTTTCACTCCGGAATTACTGATAGACAACCAACCTGCGATGGCCTATTTTAAGGGTGCCGGAGCACAAAAATTTCAACCTGAAACTACGCCCGCCAATACACCTGCACAAACCATTGTTATAGCTGAGGCAAGTAACAATTCTACCTTCAGCAAACTGCTTGGCTTTGTAAAGAATTTGTTCACGAAAAAAGATATCCAAGCCCCTGCCGCCACCGGTTCGCCGGTAGTTTTGGCGGCAGGGCACTAATTAAATTGTCTGAACTATGATGGGAATGATTTATGTGAAGAACTATGATTAAAATACTCATTAATCATAGTCTTTCATTTCCTCATTAGAATCATAGTTCAGACATTAAAACCTCTCCACCATGATACAAATACAAAACATATCGAAAAGCTACGGAAAGCTAAAAGTGCTGAATGATATTTCGGTGCAGTTCGGCAGTGGGCAGGTAATTAGCATTATCGGCCCGAATGGTTCCGGAAAAACCACGCTCATTAAGTGCCTGCTCGGAATGGTATTGCCAGACTCGGGAAGCATTTGTTTTAGCGGCGAAAAAGTATTGGGCAAGTGGCAGTACCGGCGCAAGATTGGTTACATGCCACAGATAAGCAAATTCCCAGAGAACATGAAGATTCGCCAGGTTTTGAGCATGATGAAAGACATCCGGAAAGATGTTTGTGCATTTGATGAAGAACTGATTGGCATGTACCAGCTGGAGCAGATGTACGACAAAACACTGGGCTCGCTCTCTGGCGGAACAAAACAAAAAGTTAGCGCCGCCATTGCCTTTTTGTTCGATCCGCAGGTATTGGTTTTAGATGAGCCAACGGCAGGTTTAGACCCGGTTGCGGCCGAAATTCTGAAAGCTAAAATTCTGAAGGAAAAAAAGAAGGGTAAATTAATTCTGATAACTTCGCACATCATGAGCGAAGTAGAAGAAGTAGCCGACGATATTTTTTGTTTAGTGGATGGAAACTTCCGCTTCTACGAAAGCATCGAAACCCTGAAATCGGAAACAGGCGAAACCCGTTTAAGCCGCGCTATAGCGAAGGTGCTGCAATAACCTGCAAAGCCCAAAAAACGTTACGCCAAAGCAGAAGTTTGCCCCCCGTAGAGACAAGGCACTGCCTTGTCTCATTTCCTGGCGCAAACGTTTATCGTCGGCTTGTTTTGCTAAATTAAAGACAAGGCAGTGCCTTGTCTCTACACGGGGCGAAAGCCTCCGGAAGAAAAATAAAAATTACCGTCATGGATAAGATATTAAAATACGTTCTCTACGACATTGTTCGCAACCGCATCGTGATTGGCTACACGCTGTTTTTGCTGGTAGCCAGCATGGGTTTGTTTGCCTTAGAGAGCGACCCGAGCAAAGCGGTGCTGAGTTTACTGAATGTGATATTGTTAACCGTTCCGCTTATCAGCATTATTTTCGCTACCATTCACTTCTATAACTCTTATGAGTTTATGGAGCTGCTGGTATCGCAGCCAATAAAGCGCAGTCAGATTTTTTTGAGCGAATACATGGGCACGGCGCTATCATTGTCGATGGCGTTTCTGATAGGAGTGGGGTTGCCGCTAATGCTAAACAGCCCTGATTTTACTACGGTTTCGTTGCTGCTGGTGGGCGTTTGCTTAACGTTTATTTTCGTGTCGCTGGCGTTTCTGGCATCGGTTATTACCCGCGACAAAGCGAAAGGAATTGGCATTGCGCTGCTGTTATGGTTTTACTTCGCGCTGTTGTACGACGGGCTGGTTATGTTCGTGCTGTTCTTCTTTTCAGATTACCCGCTGGAGCAGGCTTCGCTCGCCATGATCACCCTGAACCCAATTGATTTGGGCCGTATTATCGTGCTGCTGAACATCGATATTTCTGCGCTAATGGGCTACACCGGCGCGCTCTACAAAAGCATTTTCGATAATGCCACCGGTTTGTTGTATGCCTTTGGTTTGATGTTGGTTTGGATTATCGTACCCCTATGGATCGCGCAGCGGATTTTCGCGAAGAAGGATTTGTAGTCTTGAACCAGGAAGCATAGAATTTCAGGAAAGCCTAGGACAAACGAAACAACATATTTATAGTTCTTCATTTAATCAGTTGCATCATAATTCAATACACCTTTTCCAAATTCAAAATAAAAAAACCGGCTCATCCCAAGCCGGTTTTTTCTTTCTAACGCACTGGTTTTTGGCCTTTGCAGCCTCATTAATTTGTTTTGCTACCTTGTTGTTTGACCCGGGGTAGAAGCAGGTTGGTGACCGGAGTTCGTATTGTTAGCTGCACTGGTGTTTGCGGCATTTGTTGCATTTGCACTGCCTGAATTATCTCCCCGGTACACAACTATAGATACTTTCCTGTCCTGATTAGCTGCGGTTTGGTTGGTGCCGGTTGTGGTTTGCTGGTTGTTTACCATGCCGGGCTGGGTGCCTCCGCTGGTATGTACCGATATGCGGCTGGCGCTTATATTTCCGTTGCTGGTTAGCCAGTTTTGCACGGCGGCAGCGCGTTTTTGGGCCAGGTCGCGGTCGGAGGTGTTGCTGGTGGCGCCTTCCTGCTCGCCGTAGCCGTAAATTCTAATGTGTGCATTAGGGTAGCGCTGGTTTACCGAGGAGGCAATTTGTTGTAGTTTCTGTTCGGCGCCGCTGCGAAGTTCGTTGCCCTGTTTATCAAACAAAACCGGCTCGTTAAGGCTGTAAACTGCTACTTGCTGGTTAGTTCCTACCGAAATATCGCGGTCGTTAATTTCGTTGTAACGGTCTTGCATTACATTAAAATCCAGGTTATTCCATTCTACCTGGCTGCGGCCGGTTTCTCCGGCAATGTTTTCGTTGTCGTACTCGCCATTTTCGGTGTTTGCCGTTTCGTCGCCGGCTTCGCTCTCGTCCGATAGGGCAACAACGTCGCCGTCGCGGTTCGTATTTTCTGTTTGGGTGCAGGCTGCGGTGCCCAAAAACAGGGCCATTGCAAGCAAAAATAACAAGTTGGGTACAGCGGTAAACTTCGTTTCTGGTTCTGGCGTTGGTAAATAATTTTTCATAATATTGTTTAGGTTAATTGATGTTAGACCGTGTTTAAATTTTAGTTTTCTGTCTGCAAATCGCCGCTTCCAGAACCTGATTTCACTTATTTTTTTGCTCGTAACCCCGCTATGAGCTTCAAAAAGAAGTTCGTCAGAACCTGAAATCAATGATTTTCGACGCTGGAAATAAAATTTAAACATGGTACTTACAATCCATTTTCACACACATACTACGGCCGTAAATTTTGCAGGTTCGGTTACAAAGTAATTTATAATCAGGTAATTAAAACCTTTTAATGAATTTAAGTGGCAGAAACGCGCAAAGCGGGCGTTTTTTTTAGTTGTATTTATCTAACAAAATTTCTTGGCCAGCGCAGAGTAGTAATAAAGTGCGAAACTGTTTTAAACAATTATCTGCCAATACATATAAATTTAAATTCCTAAAAAATGATTTTGTGTAAGGTGTTATAATATACTGTTTTTTAAATGTTTAGAGGTGTTTATTTTTAATGAAGTGATTTTAAACTGATTAAAGATAATGCAGTCTCTTTTTTCTGCCAGCCTTGCTTGCTGCAGATTAAACAAAACACGGAAATTGGATTAACCGGACAAGTCCTTTTTAATGCTTAACTTTTGGCTCAGAAAGTCGTAATCTTGGAAAAATTATTGTCCAGTTTTCACCTCACAAATTATTATCTATGATCAGAAACCTAACTCTCCGTAAAATCACTCATTGCTTTGCCGCGGCCGGTGCGCTGCTTATAATGAGCAGCTGCGGTGGCAACGAAGGAACCACAGAAAGCGGCGATGCAGAAGCAGAAGCCCGCCGCGCGAAAGTAGAAGAAGCCAAGCGTGCAGCCGAAGCCGATGCGGGTAAAGGAATTGGCCCTGTAAAAGAAGTAACTCTCGGGCCGTTCGATCAGGCGATGGCCGACGAAGGTAAAGCAATTTTTGAAGCAAAATGCTCTGCCTGCCACCGTACTACCGAAGAGAAAATTGTAGGCCCTGGCCTGAAAGGCGTAACCAAAATACGCAAGCCAGAGTGGATTATGAACATGATCATAAACCCCGAAGAAATGACAAAGAAAGACCCTACCGCCATGGATCTTCTGGCCGAGCACCTAACCCAAATGACCAACCAAGACGTGTCTGAAGCCGATGCCCGCAAACTACTGGAATACATGCGCCAGATAGACGAGGTAGATACCAAAGCAGGCGCGGAAGATAAAATAACGGGTTAATTTCAAATACACATAAATAAATTTTATGCTAAACTTTAATTGGAAGTCAGCGGGACTGGGAGCAGTCTTGCTGGGTAGCGTAGGCTTGGTTTTTAACCAGGCCTGCACCCGCGAAGGCGGAGGCGGCAGCGGCGGTGCTTCAAGCGCCGTTTCGGGCAACGCGGCCGAGGCAGTGTATGTAGCGCCGGGCAAGCACGACGAGTTTTATAATTTCGTGAGTGGCGGCTTTAACGGGCAAATGTCGGTGTACGGCATGCCAAGCGGCCGCTTGCTCAAAATAGTGCCGGTATTTTCTGTTCATCCCGAAAATGGCTGGGGCTACAGCGAAGAAACCAAACCCATGCTAAATACCTCGCACGGTTTCGTGCCCTGGGACGATCTGCACCACGTTTCTTCATCGCAGAAAAACGGCGAAATAGACGGGCGCTGGGTTTTCGCGAATGGCAACAACACGCCGCGCATCGCCCGCATAAACACGCAAACTTTTAAAACAGAAGAGATTATCGAGATACCCAATTCGGCCGGTAATCACTCTTCGCCTTACATTACGCCAAACTCAGAGTATGTAGTAGCCAGCACGCGCTTTAGCGTACCAATGGATGGCGGAAACGGCGATGTACCCATCAGCACTTATAAAGAAAACTTTAAAGGCACTATCAGCTTTATATCTGTAGAGCCCGAAAAAGGCACCATGCAAGTGGCATTCCAGATTCAAACGCCGGGACTAAACTTCGATTTGGCGCATGCCGGGCAAGGCAAGTCCGATGGCTGGTTTTTCTTCTCGTGCTACAACTCCGAGCAGGCTTATACCATGCTGGAAGTGAACGCGTCGCAGCGCGATAAAGACTTTATTCTGGCCCTAAACTGGAAAAAAGCCGAAGAATACCTGAAGCAGGGCAGAGGTAAAATGAAAAGCGGCGTACGCTATGCGCACAACGTATTAGACCACAACACGCACACCGCTACCTCTACCATTCTTACAGAGGTAATGACCCTGGATGCCAGCGAGTTGAAAGACCTGATGTACCTTATACCGTGCCCTAAATCGCCGCATGGCTGCGACGTAGACCCAAGCGGCGAGTACATTGTGGGCTCTGGTAAACTGGCCGCGCTTATTCCGGTTTTCTCTTTCTCTAAAATGAAAGCGGCCATAGATAAGCAGGATTACGAAGGCGATTACGAGGGAATACCGGTGCTGAAATACGCATCTGTATTACACGGCGAAGTGCAGAAACCAGGCCTTGGCCCGCTTCATACCGAGTTCGATGGAAGAGGATACGCCTACACTTCAATGTTTGTAAGTTCTGAGATTGTGAAATGGAGCCTAGACGATCTGGAAGTGAAAGACCGTGTGCCTACGTATTATTCTATCGGCCACCTGATGATTCCGGGCGGAAACACCATGAAGCCGTACGGAAAGTATATGATGGCCTATAACAAAATCACTAAAGACCGTTATTTACCAACCGGCCCCGAGCTGGCGCAATCGGCTCAGTTATACGATATTTCGGGCGATAAAATGAAGCTTTTGCTCGATTACCCTACAGTTGGCGAGCCGCATTACGCGCAGGGTTTTCCGGCAAGTCTGATAAAAGACAATCAGCTTAAAATGTACAAGCTGGAAGATAATCAGCACAAGTACGTGGTGAAAAACGAGAAAGACACCCGCGTAGAGCGCAACGGCAACGAAGTGCATGTTTACATGACGGCCATCCGATCGCACTTAACACCCGATAACATAGAAGGTGTGCGGGTTGGCGACAAGGTTTATTTCCATGTAACTAACCTGGAGCAGGACTGGGACGTGCCGCATGGCTTCGCTATTAAAGGCGCCAATAATGCCGAGATACTGATAATGCCGGGCGAAACGCAAACCCTTATGTTCGAGCCCGACAGAGTTGGTATTTTCCCGTATTATTGCACCGATTTCTGCTCTGCGCTGCACCAGGAAATGTCGGGCTATTTGCGCGTATCGCCTAAGGGCAGCAACGTGCCGCTAATGTACCATACCGGTAAAATTGCCGCCGACCAGGCCGCCGCGAGCCGCGAAGCAAACGCCGCGGCCAACGCCAAATACAAAAAAGACCCACCGGCAGCAGCAGGCTCCGGAAACTAAAAGAACAGTAACAGAAGGGGGAGCGATACCTCCTTCTGTTTTTATATACCAGCCATGAAACCAATTTCGCGCATACTAATTTTGCTGGCATCGCTGCTGATGATAGGCGCTTTGTACCTGCCCCTGTGGCTGATAGAATTGCAGGCGCCGCAATACCCGGAAGGCCTGAGTATGAATATCTGGGTAGATAAGCTTACCGGCGATATCCAGATCATAAACGGGCTTAACCATTACATAGGCATGGCTTATATTGTGGAAGAGAATTTCCCGGAGCTGCAATACATGAAGTATATTGTGATGGCGCTCATCGGCATTGGAATTCTGGTGGCGATAATCGGAAAGCGCTGGTTATTATACAGTTGGGTTGTGTTGCTATTGATTTCGGCCGTAGTAGGTATCTACGATTTCTGGCGTTGGGAATACGAATACGGCCACAACCTTGACCCGACCGCCGCAATTAAAGTAGAAGGAATGAATTACCAGCCGCCGCTTTTGGGATACAAAGATCTGCTAAATTTTACGGCCGGTTCTTTTCCCGATACGGGAGGTTATTGTATAATTGCCGCCGGAGTTTTGGCTGTAATAGTTGCCTTGTTAGAGTTGTTTTATTTCAAAAAAAGAACCGAAGTGAAATTTCCTAAATCTAAAGTTTATCCGGTAATGCTGTTGCTTGCCGGCGGCCTGTTTTTTGGTGCCTGCAGCTCTGGCCCGCAACCCATTAACTACGGCAAAGACGGCTGCGAGCATTGCAAAATGACCATTATGGACCCGAAATT
>JAFADQ010000369.1 GCA_023424725.1 Bacteroidota bacterium | reverse complement strand
TTAAACCTGGCGCACGCGTATTATTTGCAAAATCAAACCGTAAAAGCGGCGCGCGAATACCAGCAGGTGGTGCGCACCGGTTCCGCTAAATTAAAGTCTGTCGCGCAGCAACAACTGGGCAATCAATTGGCAAATTCAGGCGATTATGAAGCAGCTCTAAATTTATATCGCGAAGCTTTAAAATCTGACCCCAAAAACCTGCAGGCCCGGTACAATTACGAATTGCTGCTGAAAAAACTAAAAGACCAAGAAGACCAGCAGCCCGGCCAAAACAAGCACCAGCAAAATAAAAATCAGCAGGGAAGCACCTCCGAAAACCAATCGCAGGGAGCAGCAGACCAATTTCAGCAAAAATCGGGCGCGGGAAACAACTACGATCAAACCGGTCTAGGTAAATCTGATAATGGTAAAGAAAGAGAAACCAGCCGGGGCAGCAGCGAGGGCGACCGGCTTGGCGAAAACATTTCGGAAGGGCAAAATGTTGATAAAAACGACAACAAGGTAAACGAGCCCGGTGCCTTGGCCGGCGAAGCCACTACCAGCCAGAAATTGCAACAAATTCACATGCCCGAAGAGCGCGCTCGAATGCTTTTAAATGCTATGCGCGATGCAGAGCGCCAGTACCTGCAACAACTGCCGCGCAAGCAAAGAGCAAGCCCGCAATTAGGCAAGCCAAACTGGTAAATTTTTATTCTTAAAACAGACAAAACACATATAATAACACATACGCCAGAGCCCGATCCGAAACAGATTTTAGTTATTTATAAAATAGCTTCTGGTATTTTTTCTAAGTTTGCACCGAAATCCAAAACAAATCATGAATATAAAAGAAGTAGTAATAGTGGCGGCCGCGCGTACGCCAATCGGCAGCTTTGGTGGCAGCCTTTCGTCTGTATCGGCCACAAAATTGGGCGCCGCAGCTATTAAAGGCGCGCTTGCAAAAGCAGGCGTAGATGCCAAAGAAGTGCAGGAAGTAATAATGGGCAACGTGCTATCGGCTGGCTTGGGGCAATCTCCGGCACGCCAGGCATCTGTTTTCGCGGGTTTACCTTACGAAGTGCGCTGCACAACCGTAAATAAAGTGTGCGCCTCTGGCTCTAAAGCTATTATGATGGCCGCGCAAAATATAATGCTCGGAATTTCTGAAGTAGTGGTTGCCGGCGGAATGGAGAGCATGAGCAACGTGCCCTATTATGCCGAAAAAGCGCGCTGGGGCGGCAAAATGGGCCACATGCAACTTACCGACGGCCTGATAAAAGACGGCCTGTGGGATGTGTATAACGACTACCACATGGGTAACGCCGCCGAAAACACCGCCAAAGAAATGGGCATTACCCGCGAAATGCAGGACGAATTTGCCGTGCAGAGCTACAAAAAAAGCGCGGCAGCCTGGGATGCCGGCCAGATACAAGACGAAATTGTACCGGTAGAATACACCGAGCGCGGCAAAACCATTACCGTAGATAAAGACGAAGAATACACCAAAGTTGTGTTCGAGAAAGTACCTGGCCTGAAGCCAGTTTTCGTGAAAGAAGGTACTGTAACCGCGGCAAATGCATCTACCTTAAACGACGGCGCCTCGGCACTTGTGCTGATGAGCCGCGAAAAAGCCGACCAACTGGGCATTAAGCCTATCGCCCGTATTCTCGGTTTTGCCGATGCCGAGCAGGCTCCGGAGTGGTTTACCACCTCTCCTGCCATTGCTATACCAATGGCTCTTAAGCATGCCGGCAAAGATGCTTCGGAAGTAGATTATTACGAAATTAACGAAGCTTTCTCGGTAGTATCTTTGGCAAATAACCAAAAGCTAAACCTCGATACCGATAAAGTAAACGTGTTTGGCGGAGCAGTTTCTTTGGGCCATCCGCTGGGTTCGTCTGGCGCGCGCATTGCCTGCACTCTATTAAATGTGTTGAACAAAAAAGGCGGCAAAATTGGCGTTACCGGTATTTGCAACGGTGGCGGCGGCGCTTCTGCTATTGTGTTCGAGCGCATAGAAGCTTAATACTCCTTATACAATAAATAACAAGCCTTTCGTTAGTAGCGAAAGGCTTTTTTATGCCCTCGCGGCACTGTTTTTGCCCCTCGCAGGTTTAACAGCAAAATTGCAATGCGATACGCGAAAACACCCGGAACTTCCAACGCCTACCTTAGCTGCAAAAACAATTAACAACAAACAATTAACAATCAACAAAAAATGAAATACCTGCTGATGTCAATTTTAATGCTGGCAGCGCTCAACACTTTTGGGCAGCAGGTAGTGCGCATGCAAACCTTTCACGACTCGGCGAGCACTGTGCTGAAAGAAGATTTTTATGTGAAATTAGGCGCTGACACCCTTAAAAATGGCCCTTACAGCAGCTTTTATACAAGCGGCAAAAAGATGGCGACAGGGAAATTTACCAATGGTAAAAACGACAGCACCTGGACCGAATATTACGAAACGGGCGGAGTAAAGCTAACCCTGCCCTACCAGAACGGAATTAAAAACGGCACCTTCAGAATATACTACCCAACCGGAGCGCTTATGCAGGAAGGTTTTTACGAAAACGACCAGCAAACCGGCACTTTTAAAACCTATAACGAGCATGGCGCCCTGGTTACAGAAGCAACTTTTGTAAACGGTTTTCCGGAGGGCGTTGTGAAAGAATATTACCCGAGCGGGAAAATAAAATCGGAAATCAGTTATAAAAACCAAAAGCAGAACGGAGTTGCCAAAACCTGGTACTCAAACGGAAACCCCGAAACCGAAGCTAATTTTAAAGACGGCCTGGCCAGCGGCTACCAAAAAGTGTGGTACGACAATGGAAATCTGGAAACGGAAGCCTACAGCACCAACGGCAAAAAGCAGGGCGTTTTTAAGAATTATTTCCGCAGCGGTAAATTAAAAGCCGAAGGCAGCTATAAAAACGGCGCCTTGCATGGCATTGCCCGGTCTTATTACGAAAACGAAAAGCCGCGCAGCGAAGTGCCTTATAAAGAGGGCAAAATAAACGGAGCGGCAAAGTATTTTTCAGAAACAGGAACGCTGGAATCGGAAATTAAATACAGCAACGACGAGAAAGACAGAAAGATAACACGCTATTTTGGCAACGGGCAAATAGCCGAAACCGAAGAATATAAAAACAACCTGCGCACCGGCACCTGGAAAAAATACTACGAAAACAAACAACTTCGCGTATCGGAACCGTACCTGAACGATAAATTAAACGGCGACAAGCTGCTGTACCACGAAAACGGAAAACCGGCCGAAAAAACCACTTATTTAAACGGACGAATTATAGACAAAAGCTTCCGGTATTACCCGTCGGGGCAATTGCTTAGCGAGCAGGCTTATAAAAGCGGCGTAAAATACGGCCCGTACAAAGAGTTTTCAGAAACGGGCAAAATAGCCTTAGAGGGCCAGTTTTTATCGGGCAAAGAAACCGGAAAATGGAAATATTATAACGAGCAGGAAAAAGTTACCCGAATTGTTACCTACAAAAACGGTGTAATTTTAGCTGAAAAGGAAATGAAAAAATGATTAGGGAAGCCGGCTTATGGTATTTTCTAAAGGAATTCCGATTCTGAAAGTGGTACCGATTCCTTCTTTGCTTTCGGCTTCTATGTATCCTTCCAGCTGCTCTACAAAATCAAAAATAAGCATTAAGCCCAGGCCCGAACCCTGCTCGCCGCGGGTACCGGCTCTGGAATCGAATTTAGTGATAAACAAATAATCCAGCATGCTTTCCGGCATTCCTATTCCGGTGTCGGTAACGCAAATTTCAAAATACTTTTTCTTTTTGCGCCCCCTTACCGTTATACATCCGGCCTCGGTATATTTTACGGCATTGTTCAGCAAATTCCGGATTATAAAGGTTAGGGTTTCTTTGTGATTTGTTTTTAGCCTTCCTTTTTTTATTTCGTTGCAAAAAGTAATGCCTTTTTTTGCTGCGGCAAGCCTGTGCGGCTGAAATGCTTTATTTACGATGTCGTGCGCATCAAAGGCATCGGCCGGAAGGTTGTTTTCTCCTATCCGGGCAATACCCCAGGTGGTTAGGTTGTCTATTAAAGAAAGCGTGCAGCCAATCTGGTTATCGATTATCCCGAAAAGCTCTTGCGCTTCTGCTACCGAAATTTTGTTGTCTTTAATCATCAACAACATTTCTTTTATAAAAACCAGGGGGCCACGCGTATCGTGACCTAAAATGGCCATTACCTTTTCCTGGTGCTGCAAAAGTTTATCAAGCGAACCGTTTTTGTTTTCTACCCTTTCGTTAAGCAGCTCCAGCAGCTCGTTTTTTTTGCGAAGCTCAAGTACTCTTAAAATTTGGCCGCAAAGTGTATAAATGCAGTCTTGCTGGTGCCGGTTAAGCTCTTTAGAAGCAGAATCTACCATACTTAATACACCTAACAAATCGCCTTCTTCAGAAATAAGCGGGAAACCGGCATAAAACCTGATAAAGGGCGCTTCTACTACAAGTTCGTGGCAAGCATACTCAGGTTCTGATTGCGCATCCGGAATAATAAGGGTTTGGCCTGTATCGAGCACTTTTCCGCAAAACGTGTTTTGTAGATTTTGCAGCTCTAACGTTAATCCGTTTTTGGCGGTCATCCAGAAACTATTATCCTGGCGCAGAATTAAATAAGCAGAGGGAGAGCCTGTAATAGCCGTTGCGATATCGAGCAAGCCTTCAAAGTCTTTTTCCGGCTTTTCGTTCAGGATACCGTTAAAGTTTAAACCTGGAAGTGCTGCCGTCGAAATGCTTTTTTGGGGTGTAAGCATGTGTACTTATCCTGAGGTTTATAAAACAGCCAGATTTCTATTCAGGCTAAAATCACCGAATGCTGCTGCCCTGCTTAAATATTAAATAAGGCAAGTTATATATTTATACGCCCCTATAGATTTAAAGGCTAAAGAAAAAGCAAATTATTGATATACTTATTCGGGATTTTAACAAAATTAATAATTTAAAATAGTAATGAGTAATTAATTTTTAAACTATTTACTAATGATTTAAAAAACAAAAATTAATGTAAAAATATGTATTACAACTATATAGATATTAAAAACCTGGCGTGGTTAAAATTATAGGTGTTTGAAATTGAAAATAGCACGATCAATTCATCTTTTTTTAATCATAAAATGAATTTGTTCTCTTATCAGAAATCTTAAAAATGAGTTTTTGGTTATTTTTTGCAAACTAAATTGTAGCACAAATTTCTACAAAAAGCCTGATTTCAAAACTTCATATTTTAATGTATTTAAACAATAAAGTATTTACGATAGATTAAATCTCTAAAATCTATCCTGCTACAAATCATCGAAATATATTTTCAGATAAATTATAAATAATCTATTCCATTTATTTCTTTAGAATTAAATCAATATTAAGGTTAACATTAGAAACAGACTTATATAGTTACAGCATTTTTTTTGCTCTACCTCTATGATTCTAATTAAAAGAGTGTATTTTTGCTCTGTACAATAAATTAATTTTCACTAATTATTCTATAAACACATGTTAAAAACTACTACTCTATTTGCGGGCGCACTGCTGCTCAGCTCTGTTGCATTTGGCCAAGGTAATTCTGAAAGGATTGTTGGCAAAGCCATAAAAAACTACAAATCGATTAATCTGCCTACAGCAAATAGCCGGCCATCAACAGTGTCTTGTAGCGACACTATGAATCTTGAGACAATTGTAACACAACCTACTTATTACACAACAAGCGATACCGCGGATAATTATTTAGGTTATGTATTTGGATCAAACGACTATGGTGACAAAGCTAAAGCAAACCAATTTGTAAGTACTGGTCAGAAAACAATTACAAGTGCTTTTTACTTGTTTGCTGTAGCAACTGAAGGAGCACCTGCTAACTCAATGGTAAATTTTAAAGTATGGGATAGTTCAGGAGCTTCAGGAGGTCCTGGCGCTGTGCTAGCTACTAAATCTTTACCGCTAACACAGATTGTTAATGAAGTGGCCGACGGAGATTTTACTTATGTAACCTTTGACAATCCAGTAACTGTAACTGGCAACTTTTATGTAGGTTTTGAAACTCCAGTAGATGCAGCAGGCGGAGACTCGGTTGCATTATATCAGACAACACCTACAAGCAATGTTTCTCCAAATCTAGCTTGGGAACAATGGAGTGATAATTCTTGGCATTCATTTACAAGTGCTTGGGGCGCGAATTTTACTGTTTCTGGTGTAATTATTCCGGTTGTTGAGTTTGACTTAACCGCTGGTTTCACTGGTCCTGCAACACTTGACTTAGCTTCAGGCACCACTGCAACTTTCACCAATACTTCAACTGGTGGCTCTACTTACAACTGGTCCTTCCAGGGCGGAATGCCTGCTACCTCTACTTCAATGACTCCTGGTGCTATTACTTATAGCTCAGCTGGTACATATAATGTTGAATTAACTGTAACTAACGGAAATTGCACCGAAACCTTTACTCAGCAGATCGTAGTGAGCGGTACAGTTGGTATCAGCGAAGAATTAGCTAAAGCTGTTAAAGTTTATCCAAACCCAGCTACAAGCCGCATAAACGTAGAGATGCCAGGTTTAGAAGCTAAAAACATTGTTGTTACTAACGCAATCGGTCAGGTTGTAAAGCAGCAAAACGTTACCGCTACAGATGTTAACTTTGTAGATGTTGCAAACCTTAGCGCCGGCATGTACTATGTACAGATCGTTACCGAAGCTGGTTCTGTAACCAAAAAAGTAAGCGTTCAGAAATAATCTCTGATAACTTAATAAGCTTTCGATTAAAATAAGAAACCCGCTCCGGCGGGTTTTTTTATTGCTATAATTTTGCTTCTGATGCCTTATTTTTTGGCCTTCGCAGCCTTTCTTTTTCTTTCTATAATGAAAAACTGTAAGGTTGCGGTATTTACATACGAGCCATATAATTTTCCGGGAGAATTGGTTGCTCTCCCTCCTGTTCTACTCTGCTTAAATAATTGCTGACATATCTACTTATGGATCAATTAGCACCTCTGCCATTACTATTTTTCTAACAATCCGAAATGTTATAACAAAGGATTAGAACTTAACTTAACGCCTAACATCTACTTTTTTATGTACGCCCTGCAGGCAAATGCAAAGCTGGTTTGAAAACAGCACTCAGGTTGGTAGCTAAATCTTCTGATTGCTACACTTGTGCCTTTAGCCGACCAGGCTGTAGGCGGCAAAAAAGGGCGCAATACAACCTAAAACATACAAAAAGAGGCTGCACCAATAGATGCAGCCTCTTTGCTTTTCAGCTATTTTTCAGCTGGTTTATTTTGCGTAGCTAATTGCCCGCATTTCGCGGATAACGGTAACTTTTATCTGGCCGGGGTACTGCATTTCCTTCTCAATTTTCTGAGAGATATCAAACGAGATCATGGCCGCTTTTTCGTCAGATACATTTTCGGCATCTACCATAACCCTAAGCTCCCGGCCGGCCTGTATGGCGTAGCACTGGTTTACCCCGTCGAAGTTATTGGCAAGCTCCTCCAGCTCTTTCAGGCGCTTAATGTAGCTCTCCATCATTTCGCGGCGCGCGCCCGGCCTCGAGCCCGAAATGGCGTCGCAGGCCTGCACCAGCGGCGATATCATTGCCGTCATTTCTATTTCGTCGTGGTGGGCGCCAATGGCATTGCAAACATCGGGGTGCTCTTTGTACTTTTTGGCAAGCTCCATACCCAAAATAGCGTGCGGCTGCTCAGGCTCTTCTTCGCTTACTTTGCCAATATCGTGCAGCAAACCGGCGCGCTTGGCAAGCTTTACGTTAAGGCCCAGCTCGGCCGCCATGGTAGCGCACAAATTGGCCACCTCGCGGCTGTGCTGCAACAGGTTTTGCCCATACGACGAACGGAAGCGCATACGGCCCACCATACGCACCAGTTCCGGGTGCAGGCCATGTATTCCCAAATCTATAATGGTGCGCTCGCCAATCTCTATAATCTCGTCTTCTATGTTCTTTTTGGTTTTA
>JAFADQ010000147.1 GCA_023424725.1 Bacteroidota bacterium | reverse complement strand
CCAGAGAGTAAGTGTAGTTAACTTACCTTCCGGCGCCCTGGTTTTTGACCTTTGCAGGCTATTGTTTTGTGGTTGTAGCGTTTGTTACTTTAGCTGTAGTAACTCTAAAAACAGGTTAAACCCGTCTATATCGGCACCTTCTTTACCAAACCGATCAAACGTGAGCGGCTTTACAATGTAGCCGGCCACGTCGTATTCTTTGGCCAGGTCGCGGTCTACATCGTCGTTAGAGGTGGTCATTATAAACACTTTCAGGTCCTGAAACTCAGGTTCCTGACGAATTTGCTGCAGAAACTCGAACCCGTTCATTTTGGGCATATTTATATCGAGCATAACCACGCTGGGCCTCGGGTTAAGCTTTTGCACACCTTCGCCTTTCAGCATAGAGATGGCCTCGCGGCCGTTACGGGCTACAAAAAGCGGGTTATGAACGTTAATCTTGCGAAGCTCCCGCTCCACACTCATACTGTCGAGATAATCATCTTCAACCAGAAGAATGGTCGGCTTCAAATCAGTCATTGGTTTGTGTTAATGGTAATTTCGTTTGTTTTTTTACTGTCTGGGCTTCCACCTTTTCGGGCTCTTTAGGCCAGGTAAATATAAAATTAGATCCTTCGCCGGGCGAAGATTCTAACCTGATAGTACCGCCCTGGCGCTCTACTATTTTCTTTACAATGGCCAGCCCCACGCCTGTACTTTCTATGGTGTCGCGCTCGTGCAGGGTCTGAAATATCACAAATATTTTTTCGTGATACTCTTTCTCTATACCGGGTCCGTCGTCTTTTACGGAAAACTCGAAAAAATCGCCGAGATCGCGGTAATTTATCGCAATATTACCATTAAATTTATCGTGGTACTTAATGGCATTGCTCACCAGGTTAGAAAAAACCTGCTCTATTTCTACTCTAATCGTATATAAAACCGGCAAATTATCGGCCCAGGTAATAGTGAAAGTTGGCGGAGGCTGCAGCAAATCTACAATTTCTATCAGTAACTCGCGTAAATCAACCATCTCGCGGTTTTGGTTTACGCGGCCAATACGTGCCAGTTGCAGTATTCCGTTAATCAGGTTTTCCATGCGGTGCACGCGGCCGCGCATCATGTGCAGGTAGCTTTTTATCTGCGATGGCAAATCGTTGGGCATGTCTTCTTCTACCCAGCGCGAAGCGTTTTCTATACCGCGCAAAGGCGCCTTTAAATCGTGCGATACCACGTAGGCAAACTGGTCGAGCTCTTTGTTTTTACGCGCCAGCTCCGAGAAACTGGCATCTATAGTGCGGGTCATGTCGTTAAGGGCCTGCGCCAGGCGGCCCAGCTCGTCGTCGTCTTTATCGGGTATTTGTATTTTGTAATTACCGCTGGCAATGGTTTCGGCCAGGTTTACCATGTTGTTTATGCGGGTGGTAATTTGGTGCGTTATAAAGAAAGCACCCACCATGGCCAGCAAAAAAGATAGCCCGCTTATGATCCAGGAAAGGCGTTGGGTGTATTTTATATTTTCTTCCAGGTCTTTACGGCGCTGCTCGCGCACGTTGTATTCGTAGGCATTAAAATCTTTAAAAATATCGCGTATCTGGTCCATCCGGCGCTTGCCGCTGCCCACGCGCAATTGGGTTTCGTACAGCTGGTTCAGCATAGACATGCTGGCCGTATCTTCTCTCGATTTTCGTTTGGTGGTAATTAAGGGCTCGGCAAAATCTTTGCGCCACTTTTCCTCCAGGTTTTTTATATTATGCAGGTGCTCCAGCTGCTGTTTGTTGGGCCTGATCAAATCGTCCAGCTCGGCGTAGCGGTCGTTTCGCTGGTACACGGCAATGCGGTAAGGCTCCAGAAACTCTTCGCGATCGGTTAGCAGAAAGCCGCGCAAACCACTTTCCATTTCTACAATAAGGCGCTGCAACTGGTTGCTCTGGCGTATCACGATCTCGGAGGTTGCAAGCCAGTTGGTATCGTCGCGCACGCTGTTAGACAGGTTGTGGTTAAGCACAGTAACTCCCGAAAAAAGCGCCAGCAAGAGCCCGAAAGTAAGTAAAAGTTTGGTAGATAAATTCATGTTGCGCCCAGAAGCAGGTACGTTTGCTTCCTCCGAAATATATACAGCCTACTATATACTTGTATACCAAAAAATAGTTGTGCCACGGCAGGCTTCTTTTTGCCTTTTGCAGCCTGCTAAAAGATTGTACTTTTGTGCGGCCGGAGGTTTTAGCCTTTCAGCCACAATATTTTCTATCGAACAAATTTATGGAATTAAAAAAAATAGCCCTTAACGATGTGCACGAGCAGCTTGGTGGCAAAATGGTACCCTTTGCCGGCTACAACATGCCGGTGCGCTACACTTCCGATATAGAAGAGCACAAAACAGTGCGCGAAGCCGTTGGTGTTTTCGATGTGTCGCACATGGGAGAGTTTATGGTGCGCGGGCCAAAAGCGCTGGAGCTTATACAACTGGTAACCAGTAACGATGCCGCTAAACTCGCCGACGGCAAAATACAATACTCGTGCCTAACCAACCACACCGGCGGTATTGTAGACGATTTGCTGGTTTACCGTTTAAGCGAAGAAGAATATATGCTGGTGGTAAATGCCTCTAACATAGAAAAAGACTGGAACTGGCTGGTAGAGCACAACACAATGGGCGCCGGGCTGGAAAATATTTCTGATAATATTTCTCTCTTTGCCGTGCAGGGCCCAAAAGCTGCCGACGCGCTGCAATCGCTTACTTCTATCGACTTAAAGAATATGGTGTATTACACCTTCGATAAAGGCGAATTTGCGGGCGTGGGTAATGTAATTGTTTCGGCAACAGGCTACACTGGCTCCGGCGGGTTTGAGATTTATGTACCGAACGAGAATGCTAAAGAAGTGTGGGACAAAATTTTTGAAGCCGGAAAGGAATTCGGGATAAAGCCCATTGGCCTTGGCGCCCGCGATACTTTACGTCTCGAGATGGGTTTTTGCCTTTACGGGAATGATATAGACGATACTACGTCGCCGATAGAGGCAGGCCTCGGCTGGATCACTAAATTCACGAAAGACTTTATTAATTCAGAAGAAATAAAGCGCCACAAAGAGCAGGGCACCGGCCGCAAGTTGGTGGCTTTCGAGATGATAGACCGTGGCATTCCGCGCTCGCACTATGAAATTTGCACCTCGCAGGGCGAAAAGATAGGCGAAGTAACCTCCGGCACGCAATCGCCAAGCCTGGGC
>JAFADQ010000138.1 GCA_023424725.1 Bacteroidota bacterium | reverse complement strand
ATTACTATATCCCGCAATATGTAGACCTGCTGTTTAAGTTCGGCAACGAAAAGCAGGCGAACCACATCATCAACACCATGACCGAACGTTCTGATAAAGCCTTAACGTATTATCTGAACCAGCCCGTGTTAAGCGACATAGAAGTGCAGACAAACCTGTTTACGCTAAACCAGTTATTAAATGTAACACGGCAGCTTGGCATGACAGAAAAGGCCAATGAGATAGAAGAAAAGTTTTTAAAGCACTACAAAAAAGTACAATAAGTTACCTTGTAGTACCCACAAAAACAGCCCCTGCAGGTTATATGCCGCAGGGGCTGTTTATTTTAAACTGTTTCTTTAGCTTCTGTGTGCTAAATTTGCGATGTCATGTTTTGTAATTTCCGAACCTCTCTGATCTGCTTTAGCTGGTGCCTGCTTTTTTGCGGCTTCCTGCTGGCAACGGCCTGCACCTCGCGGGCGCCGGGCATTTCGAGGCAAAACATGGCGCCAAATTACCAGCCCTCCGCCGATTTCGCTCTTACTTCCGATCATCTGATAGAAGAAGACAGCATGCTGATTTGGCTCCGGTTTGGCAGCCGTAATTTTATTACCAGCCGCGGTGTCGGCGATCTGGCTTTATACGTTCAGGTTTTTCAGAATTACCAGAGCAAAACGCCAGTTTACGCCGATTCACTGATAATAACCCAACAAAACGTGCAGTGGCAAAACGAAAAAGCAGTGGCCCGGGTGCGTGTGCCCAGAAGCGCGTTGATACCGGGCGGGCTAGTGAGTATTACGTTTTACGACAGAGTGGGCGACCAGCGAAATTTAACCGGCATACCACTTATAGCGGCCACGCTGGGAAAGAAATTTGTAGTGCTGGAAGAAAGCAGCAACCTGCCACTTTTCAGGCATTATCTTAACCCGGCAGATAAATTCCGGATTGTAACTTCTTACAGCGATACCGCGGTTTCGGTGTTGCGGTATAAGCCCGATTTTCCGCCTGCCTTACCTCCGATGTCGCTTTCCGAGAAAAACGTATCGCCAACAATACCTGTGATGGGCAATTATAGCCTCGCCACAAGGCAAGTGCAGCAACTTACCCAACCAGGGCTCTTTGCTTTGCAACCCAACCAGGGAAGCGCCGGTATTTTGTTGCTGATGGAAAACGAATATCCGGAGCTTACCACCCCAGCCGAGCTTATAGACCCGCTTATTTATATTACCACCACCCGCGAGCGGCTTGCCTTGTTAAAAGCTGATAACCCTAAAATCGCGATCGATAAATTTTGGTTAAGCATTGGCGGAAGCGAGCAGTTTACCCGCACCTTAATAAGGGCCTATTATAGCCGCGTGGTAGATGCCAATAAGCTTTTTAGCTCGCATAAGCCCGGTTGGATGAGCGACCGCGGCATGATTTACATAGTAATGGGCCGGCCATCGCAGGTGAATAGTTATGCCGACCGCGAAGAATGGATTTATACAGTAACCGACAACCGGCCAACCACGCAATTCACCTTTTTAAGAAGAGACCACGATTTAACTCAAAACCATTACGAGCTGGTGCGCGACCCCGTGTTCGAGCCCGTTTGGTATAGCGCAGCAGAACAATGGAGAAAAGGAATTATAGACCCCTGAGCGGTAGCCGCACCAGCCGCCCCTCTTTCCGCGAACCAGAAGATACAAACACCCTTATTTTTGGTATGCGGCCCATTATGGAAGCCCTGGAAGCCGGAAAAGATATAGAAAAAATCTACCTGCAAAAAAACCTGCAGGCGGCGGTTTTAAAAGAATTATCTGAGCTGGCTCACAAAGCAGAAGTGCCGGTGGTACAGGTGCCTTTAGAAAAGCTAAACAAGCTTACCCGCAAAAATCATCAGGGCGTTGTGGCCTATCTGTCGTTGGTGCAATACCAGCCGCTGCAGGAAATTGTAATAAGATTATTTGAAGAAGGCAAAACCCCGCTGTTGGTTATTTTAGACCGCATTACCGATGTGCGGAATTTTGGAGCCATTGCCCGGAGCGCTGCCTGCATGGGAGCCGATGCCCTTATTATACCAAGCCGTGGCGGTGCGCAAATTAACGGCGATGCCATAAAAACATCTGCCGGAGCCTTGCACACCTTGCCGGTTTGCCGCGAAGCAAATCTAAAACAAACCTTGCGCTATTTGCAGGGCTCGGGCGTGCAGATTGTAGCTTGTACCGAAAAAACAGACGATGTGCTTTGGTCTGAAACGGCCGACTTTTCGGGCCCCACAGCTATTTTAATGGGCAGCGAAGAAGACGGCATCTCGCCGGAATATCTTAAAATTGCCGACCAGAAATTGAAAATACCAATTAGCGGCCCTATTACTTCGCTAAACGTATCGGTAGCAGCCGGAATTGTATTATACGAAGTAACCCGCCAACGGAGATAACAATTGAGTGCAAGGATTAGATTGTGGCAAGCGTAATAAATTCTACCTAAACTTACCAGAGAAGTACAGAAAAGCCGGAAATAAAAATAAGCTGCGAAGGCCAAAAAACAGGGCATCGCAGCTTATTTTTTATACTTTCCGGAATTTGAAAATGCTATTCGCCATCCTGAAAACACGCCCGAACAGATCTTTATAAGTTACATTATAATCTATAGTGATCTGCTTGCTGGCGGCTCCTGCGAGAGTTTTCTGCGCCCAGGCCCAATCGCCAACGCCGTGAATCTTAAAATTGTGGTAATTGGGGTGCTGCATCACCAGCAAATGAAAAACCTCTTTTATTTGCGGCGTATTTATTTCTTCTTCCGATAAATTCCGGTGTGTTACACCATCTGTAGCGCTGGCTCCTCCCCTTTCCGATTCGGCGTACGTCCAGCGGTAATCGTCAAAAATAATCCAGGCGTTGTCTTTCAGCAGCTTATCGGCCATGAAAAAAGCGGCGCCGTCTATGGTCCAGTTTTTTGGCCCATCTATTATGCACAAATCGTAGTAAGGCGTGCAGTTATACTCGTTAGAGCGTTTGCGTATTTCGTTGCGAAGAAACCAGTTGTAGCCGGTTTTTTCACGTATTACGGTAACGTATTTTTCTAAGCCGGTTTTCTGCAGAAGCTCCTCTATGCCGGGTTTAAATTCGTTCCGGGCTTCTTCCAGGTCTACGCAAACCAGCTCGCCGCCGCCAATCTCGTCCAGAGCGGCTGCAATATAACACGAGGCCGTGCCATGCGCTATGCCCAACTCCAGCACTTTTGTGATCTTGTTTTCTACAATGAAGTTGTATAATATCTCTGCATTTCTTGGATGAATAAACGGAATTCCATCAACATGCTTTTTAACTTCTTCAAACTTCATTGGGAGAGATATACGTAAAAATAAGAGGAATTATCTATAAATTTTAAAGGTGGTGGTTACAATGTCTGGTTTATAAAATCGATCGCACAACCGTAAAAGCTTCGGCAAACGGCTTTCCTGTTACAACACCCCAGCGCTGGGCCAGAATTTTTAACGCTTCTGGCGAGCGTGGATGTGGGAATGCCCTTTTCTCGAATTCATAACTTTCCATTCCTTTAATTTTTGCGCTCAGGTTTTGCTCCGATACCTCAATAAATAAATTGGGTATAAAATGCCTCGGATCTGTAGATGCACGCCACTCGGTACCAGATGGGGTTTCGAAGGCAATAATTGTTTGCACTTTTTCTTCCTGCATTGGCCTGCATGCTGTAATTACCGCCTCAAACACTCGCTGGTGGTCTATATTAACATCGCCGCCATGATGGGTAAAGATAATATCCGGGGCAAAAGATAATTTTTCGGCCTCTACTACCTTTATTATATCGAGCAGATCTACCGAATCGAAGCGGTTATCAGGAAAATCATACGTTGAAACAGATTGAAAGCCAATTGCTTTCTGCGCTTCAAAAATATTTTTTTTATGGTGCTCTAACTCTGCTTTCCAGCTTTCTGTATTGCGCTTTTGAGCTCTGGATGTAATGCCTTCTCCTAAAATAACTACATGAGCGGTTACATTAAACTCATTAATTAACCTATGCATAGAGGCGCCGGGGCCCAGTAGCTCATCGTCCGGATGGGCCACCACCAGCATTATTCTCTTATCCCGAAAAATCTCCATCCTTAATATGTTTAATTACCCGCGCAGGCGCACCGGCTACTACGGTAAAATCCGGAACATTTTTGGTTACAATGCTTCCCGCGGCCACAATAGCCCCTTCGCCAATAGTAACTCCGGCCATAATACATACATGAGCGCCAATCCAGGAATTTGATTTAATTAATATTTTCTTTTCGGCATATCCTGCGTTTCTGAAAGAACCATCGTCGCCAATTACATGATTGCTGGCCGTAACAGACACAAACGGCCCGATTAGAACATTATCATGAATTTCTATTTCTCCCTGGCCGAAATAGCTATTGTAGCCAAGGTATACGTTGTCGCCAACGCTTAATTTATTAGGATTAAATATTAAGGTTCGCCAGGGCACCATAAACCTTGCGCCGCAGGATTTAAGAAATGGCCGGTAAACATTTCCGCGCCACCTCGATCCAAAATCGATTGGAGGAGCTAAAGCATTTAAGATTTTTATCAGCCAGCCCCAACCCTCATTATACTTAATCATTACTGCAGTAAATCTTTAGTAACAAGCTGATCTACAACAACAGAGGTATTAACCTGCTTTCCGATAATTTCTTCAAAAGCCATCGGGCTTATTCCCTTTTCTTTAAACGGGCGTTTCGCGGCTATATCATCAAATTCTAAAACAGTGCCTTTGGGTAAGTTTTTCATAAAGTACATAGATCTGCGTATCAGGCCTTTTGAACTAACTTCTCCCGCATTTACAAGTTTAGGCGCAAACAGCACCTTTTCGATATCGCGAACTCCCTTTGCCAGTGCTTTCAGCTCATCGGGGGTAAGAGAAAAGCCATGATCCGGGCCGTCCATGTTTTTATCGAGGGTAAAATGCTTCTCTATTACGCAGGCGCCTTTTGCCCGTGCCAATAGAGAGGTAATGATACCCTCTGTATGATCAGAAAAACCAACGGGCACTTTATATCTTTCGGCCATTTGCGTCATCACCTCAAGGTTTATGTTTTCCAGCTTAGCCGGATACTCAGAAACGCAATAAGTAAGCGCGAACTTTTCTATACCCAATTTACGAATATATGCTACTACCTCATCCCGCTCTTCTGTGGTAGAGGTGCCGGTAGAAATAATAAGCGGAAGCCCTTTTGTTTTGCCTATCTCTTTAAGCAGGTGGAAGTTGGTAAAATTACCGGAGCTAACTTTTACTCCGGGCACCCCAAGATTTGTTAAAAACCTGGCCGCCGGCACATCTGCAGCAGACGACATAAACAGAACCTTCTTTTCTAAGCACCGCTGTTTAAGTTTTACATAATCGCTATCGTGTAATGAGTATTTCTTAATTGCCTCATATATTTCGTTGTTCTTGTCGGCATAATTAAATCCGGTTTCTTCCGAAATATTCTGGAATTTCACAATATCTGCACCTGCCTTGGCCGCGGCATCTATCATTTCAAAAGCAAGATTTAGATCACCGTTGTGGTTTATCCCAATCTCAGCAATTATTAAGCAATAATCTTGTCTGAAATTAATCATTACAACTGCTTACACGTTTATAAAGGTATGTTCCCAGTATCTGAAAAATCTAACCTTGTTGTCTGATAACTGATTAGAGCTGGTAGTGAGGTATTGCCCGGTAAGGGAATAGGATATCATTTCATGAAAAAAATTAATGCCAGCCCCTTCTGTAATGGGTAAAGTAGCGTCTAACCTCAGGTTGGTTTCTATATACGCCAATTTCCCTTCTTTATCTCTTCCGAGTTCCAGTTGCAAAAAGTAGTCGAATTTACTTGTTTCTGTTACTTGTTTTGCATATTCTGTAAGGTCAGATCCAAACACAATATCTGCCATTTGTGTGGGAGGGTTTGTTTTAGGCGCAATGCCGCTGTTGCGAAAAATGCAATGGGCCACTTCTCCTTCTCTTAACAGAATATCAGCACTGTATTTATCTCCCGGCAGATATTCCATCATTAAAAAACCAGCCATTTCTTCCGGAAATTTTTCAAAATAAGATACTATGCTGCTCAGTGACACCTCAAAATTGGAAGAGTTAAAAAAGCTCGCCTTTTCATTAATATCTGCCTTAATCAACTTAAAGCCCTTAGACCCCTGGCCATTTTTGGGTTTAATTATAAAAGGGAGTTGAGGATACCCTACTAAATCAGCAAAGTTTAGTATAGACTTAATGCTAGATACTTCTGAGAATTGCCCTGTATGAACGCCTGATTTTTTAAGATGCATAAGCATACTTAATTTATCAGAAGCTAATTTGGTAGTTTCATATTCAGAACAAACTACCCTGCAACCATATTTTGTTAATAGTTGGTCCTTTATCCGGGCCAGTGCCAAAACTTCGTCGTCGCTACCCGGAAAAATTATCTTCACATTTTCCTTTGCCACTATGTTAGTAATAGCATCCGCATATCCAGAGTCGGCACCAAACGGCACCTGGTAAAAATCATCGCAAAAAGAAGCCCCTACCGAGATTTCTTTTGGCTTTATATCAACACCAATAAGCCGGACAGGCTGGCCCGGATAAGATTTAATTGACCTGGAAATGACAGGAGCAACCTGGCTCGCGGCGCAGGTTAAAATAATGGTTATTGGCATAAGTCAGATTAAACTTAACTCCCGGCAGGTAAATCAGAGCCTTTGTAATGCAAAAGGCTTTGTATGTTTACTAATAGAGTTATAAGGGTTAAATATTGTTCTATAAAGGCCCGGTTTAAGGCAGATAGCCAGAGCTGCATACAAAAATTAAAATAACTGGCTTAAAAACACCAAATACGAAGATCGACAGTTATATTAAACAGCCGCTAATTTTAATGATAATGCAGACAAAGATGTTATTTAGAGACCGGTTGCAAAAGGCAAACCTGCAAGCATCATTTTTGAGGGCATCAGCAGGCAAAATAATGCATTATATGCTTCTACAAAACCTTAATCTCAAAACAACATTTACGGGTGCATGCAATGTTTACCCTTATACATCAATTCATGATCAGATAAACTCCGGACCTTTCTTAAACTTCACATCGGCCACAAAATCCTTTACCATTTGCTCATCTTCCAGGCGGCAGATCATCAGCACATTATCGTACTCGGCAACAATGTATTCTTCCAGGCCCTGAATTACTACTAACCGGCCTTGAGGGGTTTTTACAATGCAATTATATGCGTCGTAGGTAAGCACGTTGCCGTTAATAACGTTGCCATGCTCGTCTTTTTCGCTCATGCTGTAGAGCGAGTTCCAGGTGCCCAGGTCAGACCAGCCAAAATCGCTTAGCATAACATACACGTTGCCGGCCTTCTCCATCACTCCATAATCGATAGAAATATTGCGGCACTGAGAGTAGGCTTTATTGATAAATGCATCTTCCTGATCGGTAGAGAACGTGTGCGCGCCTTCGTCGAAAATTTCGGTAAGCTCTGGCAGGTGCAGCTTAAAGGCATCCAGAATACTTTTTACATGCCAGATAAAAATGCCCGAATTCCAGACAAAGTCGCCGCTTTGCAAAAACATTTTGGCGATCTCTAAATTAGGCTTTTCTGTAAAAGTCTTCACCTTTTTAAGCGGCTGCTCGCCCTCGTCTATAAACTGAATGTAGCCGTAATTTGTATCTGC
>JAFADQ010000286.1 GCA_023424725.1 Bacteroidota bacterium | reverse complement strand
GTTTTATGCCCTGGCGACCTGAAAAATGGCCCTCGCAGCTTTGCATACGTTAATGCTATAAAGGGCTGCGTAGTGAGATCGGGAGTAATCAGCTAAATTTTTATTGTATTTATCCTGATAAATTTCATAATTTCAGGCCCTCACAAACACACATCGCACGTGAAGTATTTTTACCTTTTTTCGCTGGCCGCGCTGCTGGTTGCCGTTCGGCCGGCTACCGCGCAGGTAGATTCTGTAATGGCCAGCACCCTGCCGCCCGCGCAGGAAGCCGAAAAATTCTACAACAGCGGAATCAGTAAATTTTCGGGCAAAGAATATACGCTGGCAGTGGCCGATTTTAGCAAAGCGCTGGAGCTAAAAAACGATTTCGACCTGGCTTATTACAACCGTGGCTTAACCTTTTACGAGCTCAAAGATTACCCCAAAGCCCTTGCCGACCTTAACAAAGCGCTTGAGTTTAACGCTGCCAACGCAAAGGCGCTTTTTAGCCTGGCACAGGTAAAATACGCCACCAACGATAAGGCCGGCGCTGCTGCCAATTACAGCAAAGCCATTGCCGCCGATGCCACCTACGCGCCCTCTTACTACTACCGCGGCGGTATTTTTTTTGAAGAAGAAAACTACAAAAAAGCGATAGAAGATTTCGACAAGGCAATAACCCTGGACCCAAAGTACGCCTACGCTTATAACGACCGCGGCAGCGCGAAACGACAGCTAAATGATTATAACGGCGCCATTGCCGATTACAGCAAAGCCCTATCGCTAGAACCGAAGCTGGCTTTTGCATACAATAACCGGGGCAGCGCCAAACGCAAATCGGGCGATATTAAAGGCGCCATTGCCGATTATACCATTGCCCTTACTCTGCAAAAAAATTCTTACCTGGCCTACAACAACCGCGGCAGCGCCCGTTTCGATGCCGGCGAATACCAGGATGCCGTTGCCGATTTTTCTGAAGCCTTAAAATTAAAGCCCGATTATGCTTTCGCGCTTATAAACCGCGCCGCCGCAAAATTTAAACTTAAAGATTACAAAGGCGCCGCAGACGATTGCACCAAAGCCATCGCGCTGGATGCAAACTCTGCCTCTGCCTACCTGAACCGCGGCATTGCCCACGAAATGCTGCGCCAGGATGCCAAAGCTTGCGCAGATTTTAAAAAAGCGGCAGAGCTTGGCCTGGAAACAGCAAAAAGCTACACCCAAGGCTGCAAATAATAGCTGTTATTACCCTGTAACGGCCGGCAAATTGCCCTCCGCAGCCTTTCAGGCGCCGGCCTTAAAACCAAATACCATGCTAAAATATATATTTCTGATATTGTTATCGGCTTTCTCGGCAGAGGTTTATGGCCAGAATATCGCCTTCGATAAAGCTAATTTCGGCACAAATAAAGAAGGCCTGAAAGAAGCCCTCGGCAACATAAAAGAAGGTGATAAAATCTACGAAAAAGGTCCGCGAAAATTCGCGCAGGCCCTGCCCTATTACCTTAAAGCCCACCAGTTTAACCCAAACAATGCAGAGCTGAATTATAAAATCGGCGAATGTTACCTGGGCTCTCCTTTTAAAGCAAAATCGTTGCCGTACCTGCAGAAAGCCTTTGCGCTTGATGCCGCCGTAAACCCCGAAATAAGGTTTTTGCTTGGCCAGGCATACCAGCTAAATATGGAGTGGGATAAGGCTATAAAAGAATACCAGGCTTTTAAGCAGAACATGGGGCCTAAAACTACAAAAGAAGAGGTAGAAGAAATAAATAAATGCATTGCCGAGTGCGGTTACGGCGCTAAATATGTTAAAAATCCGGCGCGGGTTTTTATAGATAACGTAGGCAAAAAAATAAACACGGCAGACGAAGAATACAGCCCGGTTATTTCGGCCGACGAGTCGGTGCTGATGTTTACTTCGCGCCGCAAAACCACCACCGGAGGCAGAAAAGACCCGGAAATAAACGATTACTATGAAGATATTTACGTATCGGTGCGCGATGCGAACGGCGAGTGGCAGGAACCCAAAAACATGGGCAAGCCTATTAACTCAGACGGCCACGATGCTAATGTAGCGCTCTCGCCAGACGGCCAGCGGCTTATTGTTTACAGCGGCGAAAACAACGGCGATTTGTACGAATGCAAACTAAAAGGCGATGAGTGGCAATCGCCAAAATCGTTGGGTAAAAGAATTAACACGCCTTACCACGAGTCGTCGGCTACTTTTTCGCCCGATGGCAAATACCTGTATTTTGTAACCGATAACCACGAAACCGGACTTGGCGGCCACGATATTTACAGAGTTGCCATAAACGAAAAAGGCAAGCTGGAAAAACCCGAAAACCTGGGCCCCACCATTAACACGCCTTACCACGAAGACGGTGTTTTTATGCACGCCGACGGCAAAACGCTTTACTTCAGCTCAGAAGGCCACAGCTCTATGGGCAGTTTCGATATTTTTAAGAGCGTGTACGAAAACGGCAAATGGTCGGAGCCCGAAAACCTGGGTTACCCAATAAACACTCCCGATGCCGACGTATTTTTTGTATTGGCAGCCAACGGAAAAAACGGCTATTACGCCTCGGCAAAAGCAGACGGACAAGGCGGGCGCGACCTTTACCAGATCACTTTTCTGGGCCCGGAAAAACCGGTGGTGCTAAACAACGAAGATAACCTGTTGGCAAGCCTGGCCGCGCCCGTGCGCGAAGCGGTGGTAGCGCCAAAAGTAGAGATAAAAACCGCTCAGGTTACCGTGCTGAAAGGTATAATTAGCGACAACACGTCTAAAAACCCAATAGAAGCCACTATATATCTGGTAGATAACAGCCGCAACGAAGTAATTGCTACGTTTAACTCTAACAGCAAATCGGGCCGCTACTTGGTTACGCTGCCATCGGGCATAAACTATGGCATTTCTGTTAAGGCCAACGGCTATCTGTTTCACTCAGAAAACTTCGATATTCCGGCTTCTGCCGATTACCAGGAAGTAACCAAAGATATTGGCTTGAAAAAGGCCGATATTGGCGCCAAAATCGTGCTTAATAATATCTTTTTCGATTTCGATAAAGCCACGCTCCGTCCCGAATCGGCGTATGAATTAGACCGCCTGGTGCAACTGTTAAACGAAATGCCGAAGCTAAAAATTGAGCTCTCGGGCCACACCGACAACAAAGGATCGGCCACGTACAACCAAAAACTTTCTGAAGACCGCGCGAAAACCGTAGTTACGTACCTAATATCTAAAGGAGTAAAGCAAGACCGCCTCACCTCTGCCGGCTATGGCCTATCGCAGCCTGTTGCCACCAACGATACCGACGAAGGCCGGCAGTTAAACAGAAGAACAGAGATGAAAATTATGGGGAATTAGTCTGAATCAGAATTTTCGGAATTAAAGAATTTCCAGAATGAGGTTATTACCGGAATCAGAATTATAGAATTTTCAGAATCGGATATTTACGTTTCGTTTAAATTCTGTATTATATGGGTCATAATTAAAGAGAATTAGAGGACGCGTTCACCTAAACTAAAATGTTAATTCTAAAAATTCTATAATTCTGTAAATTCTGATTCGGACTAATAATTCAGACATGGAAAAAGACCCGCTTACATTTACCATAATTGGATGCGCCATGAAAGTGCATAACCAATTAGGTAATGGTATTCAGGAAGTTATTTATCAACGATGCCTGGCCATAGAATTGCATAAAGCGGGTTTGTGGTTCGCAAGAGAAACAGAGCAACCCATTTATTACGACGGAACTGAAGTTGGCACACGACGGGCAGATTTTATTGTAGAGAATAAAGTTGTAGTAGAACTAAAGGCCCTCATAAATCTGGAAGATGTGCATTTGGCGCAGGCAAAAAACTATGTGGTAGCGTATAACTTCCCTACCGGATTACTCATTAATTTTGGAGCTAAAAGCCTGCAATATAAATTGTTGTTTAACCCTAAGTTTAAGCCAGGCAAGCCATTAAATTAATTACTTGATATAACGTTCTAAATTCAACATAACTTCATTTAACGTAATAGCATTCTGTAAATTCTCTAATTCCGCAAATTCTGATTCAGAAATATGTCTAAAAAAGGCCGCAAACCGGCTCCTGCTCCTCGATCTGTAACACTGCCGGCATCGGTAGCCAAGCCTGCAGAGGCCAAAAAAGCGGCCGCTACAACCCAATTTTTGCAGGCCTGGTGGCTCTACGCCGCTATTGCCGCGCTGTGTTTTGTGCTGTACGGCAACACCCTTGGCAACGGCTATGTAATGGACGACGGCGCCGTAATTACCGACAACGTTACCACCAAAAAAGGTTTCAGCGCAATTCCGGAGTTGTTTCGGCAATCGTCGGTTTTTGGGGCTACCAAAGAGAATTACGGCACGTACCGGCCGCTTACCATGAGTATTTTCGCGGCCGAAGTTGGTTTTTTTGGAGAGAGCGCAAAGGCGCAGCACTTTATGCACGTGCTGTTTTACGCCTTGCTTTGCGTGGTGCTTTATAAAGTACTGCAGGTGTTGCTGCGCCAATACAACCCCTGGATTCCGCTGGTGGCTGTGGTGCTTTTTGCCGTGCACCCGCTGCACACCGAAGTTGCCGCCAACATTAAAAGCCGCGACGAAATTCTGAGCCTTGGTTTTGCCTTTTGCAGCCTGTATTTTTTGTTGAAACAAGTTGATCTGGAGAAGGGCGCGATTTGGGCATATTTGCTGTTTTTCGCGGCGCTGTTATCTAAAGAAAGCGCCATTACTTTTCTGGCGGTGCTGCCTTTATCGCTATATTTTTTCCGTGAGGTTTCCGTGGGCCGCATCGTAAAAATTTGCCTGCCGTTATTGCTTCCTGCCATTGGTTATTTGCTGATGCGCAACGCGGTGCTGGACGATATTCCTACAGAGATTGCCGTTATTAACAACTCGCTGGCCGAAGCTAAAACTTTTGCCGGGCGCTTGCCAACGGTGCTGTATATTTTGCTGCGCTATATTGGCTTACTTTTTTATCCGCACCCGCTTACCTGGGATTATGGTTTTAACCAGATTCCGCTAAAAACCTGGAGCCACCCAATGGTGATCGTTTCGCTTGCATTGCACCTGTTTTTGGCCGTTGCAGCTATTGTTTTGTTCTTCCGGAAAAACCTTTTTT
>JAFADQ010000206.1 GCA_023424725.1 Bacteroidota bacterium | reverse complement strand
TGAACTACAGCAGAGCAACATTTTTCTGCCCGGTAAATAAAAAAAGGATGGTGTTTTGCCATCCTTTTTTGTTGTGCCTTATGCTGTGCTGGCCGTTTTTTTGCCCACTGCAGGTTAATGCCAAATCTGAGTTTACGAAGCAGGTACAAAGTGGCTACGAAGATATTTTAAAACTAAAAACAGAAAAAGGCCGGGGCATTTTGCAAAAAGCGCTGGCACAAGATCCGGATAATATTTGCGCTATATTGGTAAGCAATTACGCCGATTGTATAACCCTGCTGCTTACCGAAGATCTAACAAAAACCGAGGGCTTAATTTCCAATCAGCAGGCACGCATTTCGGCCATCAAAAAAATAAAAGAAAAAACACCGTACAAACTTTTTGCCGAAGCCGAAATACACCTGCAACTAGCTTTGTGCAAAGTTAAATCGGGCAACGAGCTGCAGGGCGCCTGGGATTTCCGGAAAGCCTACGTGCTGCTGGAAGAAAACAGCCGCCTATATCCGGAGTTTATTCCGAACAAAAAAACACTTGGCCTGCTGCATATTCTTATCGGGTCGGTGCCGCAAAAATACCAGTGGATATTAAACTCGCTTGGCTTTAAGGGCAACATAAAACAAGGCCGCGCCGAGCTGCGGCAGGCTGTGGAGGTTAAAAACCCGTTCGCTACAGAGGCATCGGTAATAGAGGCGCTGGTAAACGAATATTTGTTTAAGGAAAATTCGCAATCGGTTACGTTTTTTAAAGAGCTTTCGGCCGGGCACCCCGATAATTTGCTGTACCATTATTTTTACGGCTCGGTGCTTAAAAAAGTAAAGCGCGGCGATTTGGCCATTGCAACTCTTACCAGCCGCCCCAAAGGCAAAGAATACCTGCCCCTGCCTTACGCGCACCACATGCTGGGCGATTTATATTTATATAAAGGCGAAACAGACGAAGCAATAACCGAATATGAGCTTTTTCTGAAGGTGTATAAAGGCGAAAATTACCTTAAAAACACACATTACCAGCTTTATCTTTGCCATTACTTAAATAACCAACCTGCAAAGGCCGAAAAGCACCTCGGCACAGTGCAAAAAGTAGGAAAATCTTTTCTGGAAGAAGATAAATACGCCCAGGAAATGGCCCTTCGCAAAAACAAACCCAATAAAACATTATTGCTGGCGCGGCTGCAAAGCGATGGCGGATATTACGTAGATGCCCTGCAAACCATAAACGCTTTTAACCCTTACAAGCAGCAGCAAACGCCCGATTTGCTGGAGTTTTATTACCGCAAAGGCCGCATTTACCACAGCCTGAACGAGATACTGCTTGCCAAGGCAAACTACCAAAAAACAATAGAACTTGCCGGGAAAGACCCTTTGTATTACGCCCCAAACTCGTGCCTGCAGCTTGCTTATTTATTTTTGGCCGAGAAAGACACCGTCAATGCCCGCAAGTATTTCGAAAAGGCCCTCACCTACCCCAAACACGAGTACAAAACCAGCATCGACTCGAAAGCGAAAATCGGCCTGGCCCAATTAGATTGATTTTTGTCTGAATCAGGATTTTCAGAATCATTTAATTTCCGGACTAACAAATTACCTGATTACAAACTACTATTCCAGGTAAATTAACTTTGTAATTTTGCCTTCTTACAGTACGTTTTCCGATGCCCGCAGCTTGCCGCACCTATTCTGTTTCTTACCACCAATTTGCTTTTTCTGTTTTAGAAATAAAGCAAAAGGCGCTGCATTGGGCGCAACAATTCCGGAAAGTTAATTATTACGAAGGCAACAATGTAAGCTACCCAAACGGCACGTTCCGTACATTGCTGGGTGTTTCTGATAATGTAGAAGCTGAAAATATTGCCGATCCGTTTATTTATCTGAACAGCCGGTTGGCAAAATTGCAACATGCTGAAATGCCACAGCTGGGCTATTTTACCTACGATCTTAAAAACCACATAGAAAAACTAAGCAGCAGCTTGCCCGATAGGCTGCAATGGCCAAAAATAAGCCTGTTTCAGCCCAATATTTTGGTTGAGTGGTTGCCAGACCGGGTTAAAATCAGCAGCACGACATTACATCCGGAAGAAGTCTGGCAGCAGATTTTGGCCACTTCTGTTCCTATGCCCCAAAAAATGGCCTCCGCAGCCTGGCAACAACGCGTTACAAAAAGTGAATACCTGCGCGATGTGCAGGCCATCCGGAAGCATATAGAAGAAGGCGATGTGTACGAGCTGAATTATTGCCAGGAGTTTTATGCGCAATGCCCCGGTTTTAGGCCTTTGCAGGTTTTCTGGAGGTTGATGGAGCTCTCGCCGATGCCGTTTTGCGGATTTTTGAAGTTAGATGATCTGTATTTGCTGTGCGCCTCGCCGGAGCGGTTTCTTAAAAAAGAAGGAAGCAGGGTTTTGAGCCAGCCCATAAAAGGAACAGCAAAAAGAGGTAAAACAGAACAAGAAGACGAAGCAGCCAAACAACATTTGCGCGGCAGCGAAAAAGAACGCGCTGAGAACATGATGATCGTAGACCTGGTGCGCAACGATTTAAGCCGCTGCTGCGAGATTGGGTCGGTGCGTGTAAACGAGCTTTTTGGCATCTACAGCTTCCCGTTCGTTCATCAGATGATTTCTACTATCTCCGGAAATTTGAAGCCCGAAAAATCCTTTACCGATTTGCTGCGCGCTACCTTTCCGATGGGCAGCATGACGGGAGCGCCTAAAGTGCGGGCTATGCAACTGATAGAGCAATACGAAAAAGTAAAACGCGGACTTTTCTCTGGTAGTATTGGCTACATTTTTCCGGATGGCTCCGCCGATTTTAATGTTGTGATCCGCAGTTTGCAATTCAATTCCCAAACAGGTTATTTAAGTTACGAAGTTGGCGGCGCCATTACCTACGATTCGGTTCCGGAAGAAGAATACGAAGAATGTTTGCTGAAAGCGGCGGCGTTGCGACGGGTGCTGGAAAATTAAGGTTGAAGCTTGAAGAATTGAAGGTTGAAGAATATTCAGAATTTAACTTCTTCAATAGGTTCAGCCTGAAGCTAAAAACAACCTGAGCTGATCAATCTTCCTAAGCTTTTCATCTTCAATCCTCAACATTCAATTCTTCAAGCTTTATTTCTCTGCCATTCTGTCACTTTCGGTAAAATTGTGTAAATTTGTATTCCATTTTTTGGCCTATGCACCAGATAATTTCCGATATAAACGTACTACCGGCTTCTCGCGAAGAAAATAATACCCCCACCGAGCACGTACAGATCAGCAAAGAAGAAAGTACCGGCAAAAACCGCCGGCTTTATATAGAAAGCTACGGTTGCCAGATGAATTTCTCCGATTCTGAGATCGTTACTTCCATTCTTCAGGACAACGGTTTCGATACTACTTCCGATTTCGAAAAGGCCGATGTGGTGCTGCTAAATACCTGCTCTATCCGCGACAAGGCAGAGCAAACGGTTCGTAACAGATTACAGCAATTCAACTTCCATAAAAAGAAGCGCCCCGAAATGGTAATTGGCGTGTTGGGTTGCATGGCCGAGCGCCTGAAATCTAAATTACTGGAAGAAGAAAAAATTGTTGACCTGGTAGTTGGCCCCGATGCATACCGCAGCCTTCCAGACCTTATTCATGAAGTAGACTCGGGCCAGAAAGCAGTTAATGTATTATTGAGCCGCGAAGAAACATACGCCGATATTTCGCCGGTAAGGCTAAACTCTAACGGTGTTTCTGCTTTTGTGTCTATTATGCGCGGCTGCAACAACATGTGCTCGTTTTGCGTGGTGCCCTTTACCCGTGGTCGCGAGCGTAGCCGCGATGCGCACAGCATTGTTCGCGAAGCACAAAACCTGGTAAATAACGGCTTTAAAGAAGTAACGCTGCTGGGCCAGAACGTAGATTCTTATCTGTGGACCTCAGAAGACGGAACAGAGAAAGTAAACTTCGCTAATTTGCTGGAGATGGTGGCTCTTGTGTCGCCCGATTTGCGGGTTCGCTTCTCTACTTCTCACCCAAAAGATATTACAGATGAGGTGTTGTATACCATGAAAAAGTACGACAACATCTGCAAATACATACACCTGCCCGTGCAAAGCGGTAACAGCCGGGTTTTAGATTTAATGAACCGCACCTATACCCGCGAATGGTACCTGGAGCGCGTAGCCTCTATACGTAATATTCTGGGCGACGATTGCGGCATCAGCTCCGACATGATTGCCGGTTTCTGTACCGAAACTGAAGAAGAGCACCAGGATACGCTTACGCTAATGGATATTGTGCAGTACGATTTCTCGTACATGTTCTTTTATTCTGAGCGCCCCGGCACGCTGGCTGCCCGCAAACTTACCGACGATATTCCGTTGGAAGTGAAAAAACGCCGCCTGAACGAGATCATCGACAAGCAGCGCAAACTATCTTACCAGCGCAACCAAAACGACCTTAACAAGATACACAAAGTGCTGATAGAAGGACCGTCTAAAAAATCGGCAGAGCACTTAATGGGCCGCAACGACCAAAACAAAGTGGTGGTTTTCCCGCGCAAAAATTACCAGAAAGGCCAGTACGTGCAGGTGCTCGTAACAGAAGCCACTGTAGGCACCTTGCTTGGCGAGGCGGTAGATAACCAATAACCGAAGCAAAATTGCGCTGGGTTTAACCAGTAGATTTTTGCCAAACCGCAGCGTAGGCATAAAAATTACGCTGTCATTGCGAGGCACGAAGCAATCGGGTTATTAGAGGTCTGAACTATGATTCGTTTGATTAAATGAAAGATTATGATTATTATAGAATCATAGTGCTTCTTTTAATCATTTCCATCACGGTTCAGACAAAAAGCTAAAGCGCACCGCTCACTCGATTGCTTCGTTCCTCGTAATGACAGAGGAAGAAACGGGTGTGGTTCTTTGTGACAAGGTCCTTCGCTATCGCTCAGGGTAACCCGCTATTTTGGCGTTGTAGGTTCTTTAACTTGTCATCTTCAACAGGTGATAAAAAATTTATTCCGGTGCTCGCAATAACAGGTTCTGGAAATAGTAAGGCGAAGTTAAAACGTGGCTGGCGCAAGGATCTCCTTGTGCCATTGGAACCACCAAAAATTGCGCAAAATTTGTCATTGATTTTATTCCGGAAGCTTGCATACTGGGTATAGAAGAAATAAAGTCGGTTAAAACTGAACAACTTGACATCATCAGATTTACAAAGCATAAAACAGCGGTTTGGAATTATCGGCAATTCGCCGCAGCTAAACCACGCTATAGAAGTGGCCGCACAAGTAGCGCCCACCGATATGACGGTGCTGATAACCGGCGAAAGCGGCTCCGGAAAAGAATCGTTTTCTAAAATTATTCATCAGTTAAGTCCGCGCAAACACGGTCAGTTTATTGCCATAAACTGCGGCGCCATACCAGAAGGCACCATAGATTCTGAGCTATTTGGCCACGAAAAGGGCTCTTTTACCGGCGCGCAGGATGCCCGAAAAGGTTATTTTGAGGTTACTAACGGTGGCACTATTTTTCTGGACGAAATTGGAGAAATGCCGCTTGGCACACAAGCCCGCCTGCTAAGGGTGTTAGAAAATGGCGAGTTTATCAGGGTAGGCTCGTCTAAAGTGCAGAAAACCGATGTAAGAGTTGTAGCCGCTACCAACGTAAATCTTATTCAGGCGGTAGAAGAACGCAGGTTCCGCGAAGATCTGTATTACCGCCTTAACACGGTGCCGATTTATGTGCCGCCTTTGCGCGAGCGCGGTACCGATGTGCATTTGTTGTTCCGCAAATTCGCCTCCGATTTTTCTGAAAAATACCGCGTTAAACCGGTTATCCTTACCGACGACGCTGTTTCTGTTTTGCTTAATTTCCGGTTTCCAGGCAATATACGGCAGCTAAAAAACCTGGTAGAGCAGTTGTCTGTTCTGGAGATGGAACGCGAAGTAAACGCCGAAACGCTAAAAAAATACCTGCCCGCCGCGCAAATAAACATGCTTCCGGCATTGGTGCCCAAACAAGGCAGCTCTGCAGAAGCTAATTTTACCGAACGCGAGCTGTTATATAAAGTGCTGTTTGATATGAAGCGCGACGTAGCCGACCTGAAAAAGCTGGTATACGAAACCATGCGCAACCCAGAATTTGCACAGCAGCTTTTAAAAGATAACCGCCGTTTATTCGATTCACAGGAAACTTATTCAGACCAACTGATAAACCCAAAACCTAATGGGGCAACATACAGATATGGACACGACGACCTGGAAGAAGAAAACGAAGACCACGACACCATTGAACTGCAGAAAATAGAAGACATTCCGCACGAAACCGAAGAAGAAAGCCTCTCTTTGGAAGACAAGGAAAAAGAGATGATTATTAAGGCCCTAAAAAAGCACCATAACCGACGCAAGCAGGCCGCCCAGGACCTCGGAATTTCTGAAAGAACTCTTTACCGCAAACTAAAGCAGTATGACCTCGAGCAATAAGTTATTTTTTTTACTGCTGCTGCCGTTTTTTGTGATCTTACAAGGCTGCGGAGTTTACTCGTTTACGGGAGCCAATGTATCGCCCGATGTAAAAACGGTAAGCATTCCGAACTTTGCGAACCAGGCAAACCAGGGCCCGTCTAACTTATCGCAGATATTTTCGGAGCAAATGCGCGATTATTTTCAGCGCAACACCAACCTTACATTGGTGCGCACAGGCGGCGATTTGCAGTTTGAAGGCGCCATTATTACCTACGAAGTGTTGCCGGCCGCCATTCAGCGCGAAGACGGGCAGGATATAGCGGCGCTTAACCGCCTCACCATCAGGGTGCAAATGCGCTATACCAATAATGTGCAGCCCGAACAGAATTTCGATCAGTCGTTTTCTTTTTTCCGCGATTTCCCTCAGGAGCAATCTTTGCAACAGGTAGAAGGCGTGTTGATAGAAGAAATTTCTGAACAGATTATCGTCGATATATTTAATAAATCGGTCGCAAATTGGTAGCTTCGGCCTTTCTCCGGCTCACAAATGAATAAAACCACCTTTACAAGGCTAATTCAGAACCCCGGCACAATCGGCGATGCCGATATGCTGGCATTGGAGCAGGTTGTACAGGCTTTTCCGTATTGCCACACAGCCCACATGCTGCTGGCCAAAGCCTCGCACGACAAGGGCAGCATGATGGCGCCGCAACGATTACGCAAAGCCGCCATACATGCTCCAAGCCGCAGTATTCTTAAAAAGCTGATAGAATCGGCCCCCGAAACAGAAAGGCAAATGGCCTACGCCAGGGTGCTTTCGGCGCAGGAAGCGATCTCTCCAACTCCGCCCCCGGCAGCTATTCATGCGCTCGTACCCGAATACCACGACGAAATTGAAGACCTGATAGACAACGACTTTCCAGAGAATAATTATCAGGCAGAAGCAAAATCAGCACAAAACCAGGCGAACAGTTCTGCTGAAGATGCCCAGATTTTGGCCTTTCCAGCCCCGGAACCAGAAAACGAATTTGTGGCTGAACCAGAAAAGGCTACAGAAGCGGAAACGACAGAAGAAACACCATCTTATCTGGATGAAGTTGAACCGGAAGCTCCTCTGGCAGAAAATGCAGCCGAAGAAGAAGCTCAGGAAACCTACATATCTTCTGAAACCCGACTACAAGAAACGCTAACTGAAGCCGCCGCCTCAATAATAGAAACCCAGGAACCAGAAACTTCCGGACCAGAAGAAACCCGGATTTCTGAACCGGAGCAGCTTTCTGAGGCAATTCCTGATTATGAAGAAGAGATAAGCGAAGAAACTTCTGACGAAGACCTGTCTGCAGCGCAATTAGAAGAAACTTTCTCCGAACCGGCTTCTGAAATTAAAGAAACCGAACCGGAATTATTAACAGAACCCGACCAGGCAAAACAAACCGCATTAACCTCGCCTGAAGAAACAGAACAGGCTGTTGCTGAAGTTGAATACACGTCTGAATCAGAAATAATTACGGAAGAAGAAAACAGACAACCTGTTTCAGAAACCGAAGATCAGACGACAGTAATTACTGAAGAAAATCAACGTAAAGAAGAAAACACGGCCGAAGTTACGGAAGAAGAAACTCTGCAAACCGAAGCTGCAGAGCCCGGAAATGAGGCTGTTACAGACCAAAATCCGGAAACCGAAACAGAAGAATTAACTGCTGTAACTCCAGATACCGAAGAAGCACTTCTTGCTCACCCAGAAGAACTTACACTGGAACAACCGGTGGCAGAACTATTGCCGGAAGAACCTGCGGAGGCCAAAAAAGACCATACCTCAGAGCAATTATATTCTGATGAGCTGATCAGGAGCATTTACCAGAAAAGCGAGCTTGGCTATAGCATGAGCTCGAGCCGCATGGGCGAGTGTTTGCAACGCAAAAGCGATATAACCACCGAGGTACCGTTTCATTTTCAGCCGGAGCTGCTGGTAGAATATACACAGGCTACGCCAGAAGAACCGGAACCCGAGCTAGATGCCGTTGCCGCCCAGCAGGAGATCATTAACGATTTTCTGAAACAGGCCAGCAAAGGGCGAAACAGGATAAACCAGGCGGCAAAAGCTGAGGAGCAACAGGACTTATCGTCTAAAAGCACCAAGCTCAATAAATCGCTGGTATCGGAAAACCTGGCGCAAATTTTCGCGATGCAGGGCAAAAACAAGAAGGCTATAAAAATATATCAGCAATTGCAGTTGAAAATACCGAAAAAAAAGGATTACTTTGCAGCCCAGATAGTTAAACTCCAAAATATCTCATAATAATGTATATCTTATTAATCTCTCTTATCATCCTGGCTTGCGTGCTGCTTATTCTGGTAGTTTTAGCCCAGAACTCTAAAGGCGGCGGGCTGTCGAGCCAGTTTGGCGGCGCCGGTACCAGCCAGCTAATGGGTGTAAAACGCACCGGCGATTTGCTGGAGAAACTTACCTGGTCGTTTGCAATCGTGCTTATCGTTCTTTCTCTATCGTCTCACATGATGATAGAAAGAAGCGAAGGCGAAGGCGTTATTAACAGCGTAAACGTAGAGCGTGCAAGAAGCGCCCAACAGCCACAGGCATTGCCAAACAACAACCTTGATGCCACGCAGCAGCCAGCCGAAGGTTCTCCTGCAGAAGGCCCTTTCGATTCTAACACCGGCGATAATGCTAACGTACCTCCTGCTGCAAACGAGGGCGCTGTACCAGCCAAATAATTTATTTACTCTATAATAGCATAGAAACCGGGCCTTGCAGGTCCGGTTTTTTTGTGCTTCTGGATTTACCTTATCAACCCGGAAAAGGATGGGCGATGCCCCCCCCCCCGCTTACCATATCCTGACAAAGTTTCAATTCTGTCAGCTACAAAATCTGGCAGCCTGTTAAAATGTCTCGAAAAAGTTCCTTAATTGGCAAATTTTGTGGCTGGTATGTTATGTGCTACATGGCAGGTGTGTTGATTAACGAAACGAACAACAACTTTATACTTCCATTAAAACCATTATGTCAGTAAACATTAAACCATTGGCAGACAGAGTGCTGGTTGCTCCTGCTGCAGCCGAAGAAAAAACAGCTTCTGGTATTATTATTCCCGATACTGCTAAAGAAAAACCACAGCGTGGCGAAGTAGTGGCAGTTGGCGAAGGCAAAATGTCTGAGCAAGGAAACCTAATGAAGCCGCAGGTATCTGTTGGCGACCAGGTATTGTATGGCAAATACTCAGGAACCGAAATTTCTTTGGATGGCAAAGATTACCTGATCATGCGCGAATCTGACCTATTGGCGATTCTTTAATTCCTTCCTTCTTTTAAACGAATAAAAACGAACATAAAATGGCTAAAAATATCACTTTCGAGTCCGAAGCACGGGCTAAAATGAAGAAAGGTGTTGATGCACTGGCAAATGCCGTAAAAGTTACCTTAGGACCTAAAGGCCGTAACGTAATCATCGACAAAAAATTCGGTTCGCCGGCAATTACAAAAGACGGCGTTACCGTAGCAAAAGAAATTGAGCTGAAAGATCCTATCGAGAACATGGGCGCTCAGCTGGTAAAAGAAGTAGCGTCTAAAACTGCCGATACTGCCGGCGATGGCACTACTACTGCTACCGTACTTGCTCAGGCTATTTATACTGCGGGCATCAAAAACGTGGCCGCCGGAGCCAACCCAATGGATCTGAAGCGCGGTATAGACAAAGCCGTTTCTAAAGTTGTTGAGAACCTTCGCTCGCAAAGCAAAAGCATAGAGAACAGCAACGAGATCTCGCAGGTAGGCACTATCTCTGCCAACAACGATTTCGAGATCGGTAAAATGATTGCCGATGCGATGGACAAAGTTGGTAAAGACGGCGTAATTACTGTAGAAGAAGCAAAAGGTACCGAAACCGAAGTAAAAACGGTAGAAGGTATGCAGTTCGACAGAGGTTACCTTTCTCCGTATTTCGTAACCAATACCGAGAAAATGGAAGCCGAAATGGAAAACCCGTACATCCTGATATACGACAAGAAAGTTTCTACGATGAAGGAGCTTCTGCCGGTATTAGAGCAGGTAGTACAGAGCGGCCGTCCGTTGTTAATTATCGCAGAAGATGTTGATGGCGAGGCGCTTGCAACCCTTGTAGTAAACAAACTGCGCGGCTCGCTTAAAATTGCTGCAGTTAAGGCTCCAGGCTTCGGCGATCGTCGTAAGGCAATGCTGGAAGATATCGCTATCCTTACCGGCGGTACTGTAATTTCTGAAGAGCGTGGCTACAAATTAGAGAACGCAACTCTCGATTACCTGGGCAAAGCCGAGCGTATCATCATCGACAAAGACAACACAACCATCGTTAACGGTGGCGGTAACTCAGACGATATCAAAGGCCGCGTAAACGAAATCCGCGCGCAAATAGAGAAAACTACTTCTGATTATGACCGCGAGAAACTTCAGGAGCGCCTTGCCAAGCTAAGCGGCGGCGTTGCTATTCTTTACATTGGCGCCTCTACCGAGGTAGAGATGAAAGAGAAGAAAGACCGTGTAGACGATGCCCTTCATGCAACCCGCGCCGCGGTAGAAGAAGGAATCGTAGCAGGTGGTGGCGTAGCCCTGATCCGCGCTATCGAAGCACTAACAGATATCGATACCGATAACGAAGACCAGATGACAGCTGTGCAGATTAACCGCACGTCGTTAGAGGCTCCGCTTCGCACGATTGTTGCTAATGCTGGTCTGGAAGGTTCTGTAATTGTGCAGAAAGTACGTGAAGGAAAAGGCGATTACGGCTTTAACGCCCGCGAAAACCAGTACGAGCCAATGCTTGCCGCCGGTATTATAGACCCGACTAAAGTTACCCGCATGGCGCTAGAAAACGCTGCTTCTATTGCCGGAATGCTACTTACCACCGAGTGTGTAGTTTCTGACGAGCCGGAAGAAGACAAAGGCGGCGCCGGTGCCGGCATGCCAGGTGGCATGGGCGGAATGGGCGGAATGATGTAATTTCGTATCGCGATGTGCGTATAGCGTAATGCGATTGCGCTGTACCTAAATAGAAAATGCCCGTTGCAGGTTTGCGGCGGGCATTTTTGTTTGTCTGAACTATGATTTATGGGATTATAGGAAAGACTATGATTTTTGCTGATGCATTTTAGGCTGTAGCACAGGCTAAATTGGCCGCTGCAGGGTAATGTTTACAAGCTGCAACGTTTAAATTCCCTGTTATCGCGAGCGGTAGCGTGGCCATCTGCCTAAGCGGAGCTACATACTTGTCAGAACCAGGATTACCTGGATAGACAGGAATGATGGAAAAACAGGCTTCAAATTTTGGTTAAATCTAAACCGATGCCCGCAGGTTGTCTGAATAAAGGATAAGTAAAGAAAAGAAAATTATAGAGCACAAGGAATTAATAGCTGCGAGAAATTAATCCTGTCTAAATTTAAAGTCACACACAGGGTTTGTAGCATGCTCTTCCCTCCTTACACTTCTGTTTCTATCTGGCTTAGGTAAAGTTGCAGCTCTATCTCCGTTCTGGGCGCGATGGCTTCAAGGGCTTTTTCTAAAATGCCGGCGTTGGGTATGGTTTCAGAATCCATTAGCACCACAATTCCCAAGGGGTTCTTTTCGGTATCGAACAAGGGCGCGCCAATGTAGCTGTTTATGTTTAGTTCCTGCAACTCTTTATCGTTCGGGAACATTTGCTGCACATTAACCGGGTAATAACAGCAGTTGCGGCCCATCACATTTTCGCAGGGAGTGCCCGCCAGGCTATACACCATGTTATCTACTATTTTGCCGTGTGCAAAAAGCGCGGCAGTGGTAACCGTAGTGGCATGGCCGTTATTAAGATACCCAATAAGCACATACTCTACATCTGTTTCTTTTGCAAGAAATTCGGCCAGATCGGTAAAATAGTTATTGCCCGAATAAGCGGAAGCAAAACTGGCACAATCCTGCACCAGCTGGTTAGTTACTTTGGTTTCTGTAGCTTCTTGCTTCATTTGTATAAAAAAGAAATTTGTAAATTTAATCTGTAAGGTAGTTATCGCGAATGTAATCCAGCTTATTCTGGCTTTTGGCCATTTCCATTAGGTGATTTTCCCAGTCTTCTCCAAAAAAAGCTTTGGCAAAAGTTAAATCAAAAAATAGCTGGTAAATACTGTCGTATACAATTTGATGATGATTATCGT
>JAFADQ010000132.1 GCA_023424725.1 Bacteroidota bacterium | reverse complement strand
GTAAACTGGATGACGGCCGGCAGCGGCATTTCCCACTCAGAGCGCTTCGAAGACCCGGCCTCTCTGGCGGGCGGCCAACTGGAGATGATACAAACCTGGGTAGCCCTGCCCGAAAAAGACGAAGAAGCTGCTCCCGCTTTCGACAACTACAAACCAGAACAACTACCTGTTTATACCGATACCGGCGTTTGGATGCGCTTAATTGCCGGCGATGCCTACGGTTTGCGTAACGATGTAAAAACCCACTCGCCGCTGTTTTACCTTCATGTAGTGTTAGAAAAAGGCGCCCGTTTTACCCTGCCCACCGGCCACCCCGAGCGCGGCATATACCTTGCCAAAGGAAGCCTGGAGGTTGGCGGAAGATATTATACAGCCGGGCAACTGCTGGTATTTACCAAAAATTCAGAGCCCGTAATTATTGCTAAAGAACCCTGCACCCTTATGCTGCTGGGCGGCGAACCCGTTGGCGAGCGCTACATCTGGTGGAACTTTGTGTCGTCGCGCAAAGAGCGCATAGAGCAGGCAAAAGCCGATTGGAAAGCAGGAAGAATTTTATTGCCGCCAAACGATAATCGCGAATTTGTGCCGCTGCCGGAAGATAAATCGAGGCCTGCAGGTAGCGAGCCGCAGGCGCTGAGTTGAGTGCAACTGATTTTTCTCTCAATCACCCCTGTTTTTGGCCTTTCCAGCCTTTAACAATTCGTACACAACTCCCTAACTTCTTTTATTACCTGCGCAACCCGGGCGGCGGGCACGCCGGTTTCGCGCATTAGCTGGGGCGTGTGCAGCAGGTCGCGGGCCAGCACTATTTTGCGCGAGAGCAGGTGTTCTTTTTCGTGGCGGGTAAGGGTGCTTAGGGCGGTTATAGGGAAAAGTTGGTATTGATCTATTAAGTCTTTCAGGCTGTTTTTGTCTGGGTAGTTCCAACCCAGGAGGCGCATGCCTGCGCAGGTGCCGTACTGTATGGCATCGGTGGTGAAATGGGTGTTGGTTACGAGCCACATCTGGTGGAAAAGCTCGGCATTTGCCTGGTCTTTCTCGCGGTGCTGCCTTATGTCGTGAAAGCGTGCATTTACATACAGCGCCACTTTTACATCCGATTTTGTGCCCCGCGAGTTATGAAATTTGCACTCCACCAAAAAGTGCTCGGCGCCGCGCTCGGCCACTACATCTACCTCGTGGCGCACGCAATGGCCGTTTACTATCACACCTACGTTTACGCTGTAGCCCATTCTTTTCAAAATCTCGCCTACAAACTGCTCGAACGGAAACCCCGACGGGCCCAGTTCCATAATAGCGTTTTTGAGTTTATACCGCGCCGCTGCAGATTTCTTTTGTTTGCGCAACAAGCGGTAGGCTTTCTTGTAAATATTGCCTGTGGTTTCGCCTTCTTTCAGTTGGCTTTCTATTTCTTTTAAAATCTGGTCGATGGCTGCCTCTGTGGCACCCGAGCGCCGCAACGACTGCTGTAATTTCTTCTCCGAAAACGGCTCGAATTCGCCGGTAGCTTTGCGGATAAAAAAACTTGGTTTGCGATGGTTATAACGGTTCTCCGATGGTTGCTGCATACTATCTTTTCCTGCCTGCAATATACAGTAAACAAAAATTCCTGACCAATTGCCCGGCCAGGTTTCTTTTATGCTGCGATGGCCAATTATTTGCCCGTTGCAGGTTAAATTATGGCTGAAAACAATTAACAACCATAGCCCACGGTTTTAACCATGGGATTCGAGGCAGAATCAGAGCAAAACCATTTCAATGGTTTACAGCCAGATATCATAATAAATGGTTAAAACCATTTGTGCCAGCCTAATCCCCCATCATAGCCCAGGGTTAAATCCGTAGGCTATGATTGGTAAATTCTGCTTTTTTACTTTAATTCCCCATCAAAGCAAAAATCCCTGACCAATTGCCCGGCCAGGGATTTTTTATGCTGTGGTGGCCAATAATTTGCCCGTTGCAGCCTAATTTTTCAAATGCTTATCCAGCCAGTCAAAAAACACGCGGTTCCAGAGTACGGAGTTTTGCGGTTTGTTTACCCAGTGGCCTTCTTCGGGAAAATACAAAAAGCGGCTTGGGATGTTTTGCAATTGCGCGGCGGTAAAGGCCTGCATGCCCTCTCCTATCGGCACCCTGAAATCTTTCTCGCCATGTATTACCAGCATTGGGGTATCCCAGTTCTGCACGAAGTTGTGCGGCGAGAATTTTTCGTAACTGGCAGGCACGTCTTTTTTCCAGTAAGGGCCGCCAATGTCGTGGTTGGCGAAGAAAAGCTCTTCGGTGGTGCCATACCAGCTTTCTAAATTAAACAAACCGCAGTGCGAAATAAACGCTTTAAAGCGCTTGTTGTGCATGCCCGCTATTTGGTAAACAGAGTAGCCGCCGTAGCTCGCGCCTACCGCGCCCAGTTTTTCTTTGTTTACATAAGGTTCTTTGGCTACGGCATCTATGGCGCTCATGTAATCTTTAATGGGCTGCCCGCCCCAGTCGCCGCTTATTTGCTTGTTCCACTCTTCGCCAAAGCCGGGCAGGCCACGGCGGTTGGGCGCTACGATAATATAATCGTTGGCGGCCATAAGCTGGAAATTCCAGCGGTAGCTCCAGAACTGGCTAACGGGGCTTTGCGGCCCGCCCTGGCAATACAATAAAGTTGGGTATTTCTTTTTTGCGTCGAAATCGGGAGGGAAAATAACCCAGGTAAGCATTTGCTTGCCGTCTGTAGTAGTTACCATCCGCTTTTCTACTTTACCTACTTTCAGGTTTTTCATCAGCTCCTGATTTGGGTTATGCAACGGTTCTTCTTTGCCGGTTTTAATGTTTACGCGCACCAGCTCTGCCGGCGACGACATGGTAACTTTGCTTACCACGAAAAAATCGCCGGCAAGCTCAAAGCTGTTATAATCGTGCTGACCGGTGGTTATCTGGCGCACTTTTTTCGATTTCAGATCTACTTCAAAAATCTGCTTGGTTGCATCAATCACCGATCCGAAATAAATCTTTTTGCCATCTTTGCTCCAGACCATGTGCGATGCCGGGTGCTGAAAGCCGGTGGTAACTTCTTCTTTTTTCCTGCTCTTGAAATCGTACACAAAAATCCGGTTACGGTCGCTCTCGAAACCCGGAGTTTCCATGCTGAGCCAGGCAATTTTGCTGCCGTCAGGAGAGAACTGGGGTTCCTGGTCGTAGCCTTCCATGCCTACGGTTAGGTTTTCGGTTTTGCCGGTTTTGGTATCGTACAGGTAAATATCGGTGTTGGTGCTTATCGCGAATTCTTTGCCTTTTAGCTTTTTAGAGGCATAGGCAATGGTGTTGCCATCGGGACTAAAGGCCAGCATTTCGGTGCCGCCAAACGGGCCGGTGGGCGTATCGAAACTTTCGTCTGGCGTTAGGTCTTTGCCGGTGCCGGTAAGTTTGCCATTATTGTAAGGCTGATAGAAAACGTGGCTTACCTTAAAATCGTCCCACTCGTTCCAGTGGCGGTACATCAGGTCGTCTATAATGCGGGCATCGGCTTTGGGCAAATCGGGGTAAATATCTTTTACTTCTTTGCCCGTTTTCACATTTACGGTATACAGCACGTTGTTCATGGCAGGGCTGTATTTTACATTGCCTATGCCGTCTTTAGTGTCGCTTATTTTTGTTTTGCCCGAGCCGTCGGGGTTTATTTCGTAGAGCTGGGGCGCTCCGCCATCGGCTGCTACAAAAGCTATTTTCTTGCCGTCGGGGCGCCAGGCAACGTTGTACTCGCTAAACGGCGTGTTGGTAAGCTGCTTTGGCGTGCCGCCAGTTACTGGAATGGTGTACAGGTCGGCGTTGCCTTTATTTTCTTCCAGGCTGTATTTAGATAGCGAGAACAGCACGGTTTTGCCATCCGGCGATATTTGCACTTCGCCCACGCGGCTCATTTGCCACATTAATTCGGGCGTGAGGCGGTTGTTTTGAGCTATTACTGGCAGACTGAGGCCAACGGCCAGCGCAACGGTTAACAGTTGTTTATTCATATTAATGACGAATTAAACCGGCAAGTTAATTTGTTTTAGGCGGAAGCCCGAAAAGAAAAATGCTTTTTACTTTCCGAGATTTTTTAAACGCGGCAATTCCGGAAAGTTTACCGCCGACCCACAACTGCACAACACTTCGCGATTAGGGCCAAAAACCTTGTAACCGGGCAACGACACTTCTTTCATGTACACTACATCGAGGTGCTGCACCTGCAGCTCGTTATTTTTGTTCCATTCGCGCAGGGCCCACTCGCAATGCGGCGGCCTTAAGAAACCGAAGTTCATAAAAAGGTAATATTCAGAATATTTTCGCCAGCGATCTGAGGAGTACATGCTCACGATACTTTTCGGCTTTGTGTAATCTACCGGCACGCCGCCTTCTCTTATGTTGATGAGGGTACCGTCGGCGGTTTTGCCTTCAAAAATATACCAGCCATCGTCTTTAAAAACCTCGGGCGCGAACATGCCCCAATATTGGTCCAGGCGCAAAACCTGGCCAATCCATTGCATGCGCGAGGGCAAACCAACCGGCGAGTTAGGGGTGTTGTTGAGGTTCCAGAAAAGGCAATACACTACGGCCGCCCAGAGCAAACCTTCCAGCACCGGTTGCTTTCTGTAATGCGTGTTTTCGGCCTTGGCAGCCCAGGCTGGCAATTTGTATTGGCTAAATCTGTTTCTGAAGGTAAGCGCACCCAGCTTGGCCCGTTTTTCTATGCGGTCCATTATAAAAGGCGG
>JAFADQ010000106.1 GCA_023424725.1 Bacteroidota bacterium | reverse complement strand
GTATTGGCGTTTCAGGGAGTGGGAAATTTTAGCACCGGCGAGGTTCCGTTTAGGGAAATGGCTTTGTTGGGCGGGCAAAATATTATGCGCGGCTACTACAAAGGCCGTTTTCGCGATCATCATTCCGTTGCTTTTCAGGGCGAAATCAGGCAGCAGGTTTGGCGGCGGTTTGGCGTGGTGGCGTTTGCCGCGGTTGGCGATGTGGCGCGGGAGGTGAATAATTTTGATCTGTTTGAATACAAAGTGTCAGCCGGCGGCGGAATCCGGTTCATGATCAACAAGAAAGACCGCGTGAATATCCGGATAGATTACGGCATCGGCAAGAACACCAGCGGTTTGTATTTTGGTATTGCAGAGGCGTTTTAATTGCATGTGCCAGCCTGGAGTCTGGCGATCCGGACAGCCAGGCTCCAGCCTGGTAATACTAACCAACAACTCTATGCCACATTATAAAGAGGCGTAATATCCAACCGCCTATCTATTTCAACCCCAAACCAAAACACCGTACCTTTGCCGTTTAATTCTGATTTCTGAGTGAAATTTGGTTTCTGATGGCACAAAAAACGGGCCCCGCAGCTTATTAATACTGCCAACCCTGAGCTGCCAACTGTAAGACCAATCCTCAAAAGCCAAACCCCAAAACTGCCAACTCAAAAATGGTTTCTATTTCCGGACTTACCTTCCACTTCGGTGGCCGCACTCTGTACGACGATGCCGATCTGCACATTAAACCCAAAGACCGCATCGGCCTGATAGGGCTTAACGGAACCGGAAAATCTACGTTGCTGCGGCTTATTGTGGGCGAATACAAGCCAGATGGCGGCAGCATTTCGATGGCCAAAGATGTTACCATCGGTTTCCTGAACCAGGACCTGCTTTCGTACCAAACCCACGACAGCATTTTGCTGGTGGCTATGCAGGCTTTCGACAGGCAAATGGAATTGCAGCGCCGCATCGACGATATTCTGCACAAAATGGAAACCGAGTATACCGACGATCTGGTAAACAAACTCGCCAAAGCGCAGGAAGAATTCGATAGCCTGGATGGGTACACTATTCAAGCCAAAGCCGAAGAAATTCTGGAAGGTTTGGGCTTTACCACCGACGAGCTGCACCAACCGCTGCAAAACTTTTCGGGCGGGTGGCGCATGCGCGTAATGCTGGCCAAAATTCTTTTGCAAAAACCGTCGCTGCTGTTGCTCGATGAGCCTACCAACCACCTCGATCTGCCCTCTATTAAGTGGCTCGAAAGTTACCTGAACAGCTACGAAGGCGCGGTAATTATCGTATCGCACGACCGGTTTTTTCTTGATCGTACCGTGAGCAGTATTGTGGAGGTTACGCAGCAGCAGCTTATTCAGTACTCCGGAAATTACTCGTTTTACATGGAAGAGAAAGCCATGCGCTCCGAAATTCAGCAGTCGGCTTTCGAGAATCAGCAGAAAAAAATTAAGCAGGAAGAGCGGTTTATAGAGCGATTTAAGGCAAAAGCAAGTAAAGCAACTCAAGCGCAATCGCGGCAAAAGGCCCTGGACAAAATGGAGCGTATAGAAGAGGTGGCTCCGGAGGCTGCGAAGGTCAATTTCCGGTTCAGGTTCAGCCAACAGCCGGGCCGCCATATTCTGCGCCTCGAGCATGTGCACAAGCGCTTCGGCGACAAAGTTATTTTCCGCGACACACACGCCACCATAGAGCGCGGCGATAAAATAGCGCTGATTGGGGCCAACGGAAAAGGAAAATCGACCTTGTTGCGCATTATTGCCGGCACCGAACCCATAGAAGGAAAACACCAATTGGGCCACAACGTGCAGATGGGATTTTTCGCGCAGCACCAGTTAGAAGCCCTGAACGTAGAAAACGAAATGCTACAGGAGCTTTCGCAGGCCGGATCGGGAAAAACCGACATGGAATTACGCACCGTACTGGGTTGCTTTTTGTTTTCGGGCGATGATGTGTTCAAGAAAATTAAAGTGCTGAGCGGAGGAGAAAAAAGCCGCGTCGCGCTGGCCAAAACTTTGATTTCAGAAGCTAATTTCCTGATGCTGGATGAGCCTACCAACCACCTCGATATGCAATCGGTTAACATCCTTATTCAGGCGCTGGAGCAATACGAGGGCACCTTTATCGTGATTTCGCACGATCGGTTTTTTGTTGAGAATGTGGCTAATAAAATCTGGTATATTGAAGATCATCAACTAAAAGAATACCCAGGCACTTACGCCGAGTACGAGCTTTTTTTAGACGAGCGCGGAAAGTACAAACAAGCACCGCCGGCGCCCGCACAAAACAGTAAACCCAGGCCGGAAAAGCAGGCTGCAGGCAGCAATAATATGGCCATTATGCAGCAACTAAAACAAGGCAAAAAACAGCTGGAAGACCTGGAAAACCGCATTAGCCAATTAGAGCAGGAAAAAGCTAAGTGGGAAACGAAGCTGGGCGACACCGAAATTTACGCCAACCCAGACAAGTTGCAGGAAGCCAATAACGCATTTGCTAAGGTAGAAAACGACCTCGAAAAGCTACAGGAAGATTGGGAAGAATTGATGCTGGCCGTGGAAGAGTTGGAGAATCAGGCAAAGGATTAGAACCACAACCCAGTCTGGGGCTTTAAGCCCTGACTGGGTTGTGATTTTTTCTGTTCTTAGCTTCCAAGCTAAGAACCTTTTTCTGGAAGCCTCCAGGCTTCAAAATTGGCAAGCTTGGAAGCTTGCAGTGAATACTTCTTAGCTAGGAAGCTAAGAAGAGCGCTGGCTCCAGCTTGGTGAAAAATACAAGGTGGCTTAAATTGGATACATCATTTTCTCGCAAAAACTTTTAACTTTCCGTTCTGGTTTCTTTTACAGCGTAGCCGTTTTTCGGGCATTTTCTCATTACAATATCTGATTTTGAAAAATTATAACTCTGTTCTTTTCTCCGCAATAAATTTCTGTTTTGTGGTTTTTTTAATGGTGCTGCTAAAGGCCTGCGTGCCTGTAAGCCAGACCGGCTCCTCGTCGCAAACATCCAACGAATATTACGCCGATAAAGTGCTCCGAACTGAGGACCATGTATATATAGAAGATGTGCGCACGGTGAAAATGTATACCGAGAGCGACAAAATTCAGGATGTGCTTAACCCGGCTATTCAGTCTATAGATCAGGAATTTAACATGGTGCTGGAGTTTGATCTGCTGCGCGATCAGCCTTTCAGGGCCGAGGTGCGGATCATTAATTGCAATGCCGATTGGTCGGTCTCTAACCTATTGCCGATGCAGTATTTGGCCGATTTTAACCAGTTTTATATCAACAATCCTATTGTTAGCAACAGCACCCGCGTGCCTTACTGGCACTACAAATTCGTGGTGCCGCGGGTAAAGCTGCCTGGCAATTACCTGGTGGTGGTAACCGGCCCCGGCGGCGAAAACGACTACATTTTAACGCGCCGTTTTATGGTGTACAGCAACCAGGTGGCAGTTACGGCCGAGGTGCGCTTTGGTGCCAGTCCGGCTACCAGGTTTTCGCACCAGCAAGTAGATTTTAACGTGTTTTACCCCGAAGTGCCGCTCGTAAACCCTGCCCAGGAAGTAAAAGTAGTAGTGCGCCAGAATTACCGTTGGGACAATGCAAAATTTAACCTACGGCCCGTATTTGTGCGCGAAGACCAGCGCCGCTTAGAGTATACCTATTTTCAGGGCGAAAACGCTTTTCCGGGCGGTAACGAGTTCAGGGCGTTTGATAT
>JAFADQ010000097.1 GCA_023424725.1 Bacteroidota bacterium | reverse complement strand
TACCGGGATAGAGCGGCACACCAAAGATCTCGACATATTTTGCAAATCGAGCGAGTATCAGTACCATCTTAAATTCTTTAACGAGAAGGGCTACAAAACCGAATCGAGCGATGCGCGCTGGCTGGCCAAAATCTTTTTCGAGGGAAGTTATATAGATGTGATCTTCGATACGGTGAACAACATTTGCACGGTGGATGATACCTGGTACGAGCATTCTACAAAGGGCAAAGTGTACGGCGTGCCCGTGCGGTTTATGGCTGTAGAGGAGCTGATATGGTGCAAAATTTATGTGCAAAACCGCGAGCGATTTGATGGCGCCGATGTAAACCACCTGCTCTTAAAACATGGCAAAAACCTGGACTGGAAACGCCTTTTCGGCAAAATGGACCAGCACTGGCAATTGCTGTTGTCGCAACTTATCAACTTTCATTTTGTGTACCCCGCCGACCGCGACATTGTGCCCCGCTGGCTCTACGACGAGCTGATGAAACGCGCCAACGAGGTGTACGATTTGCCCGCGCCGATAGAAAAAGTGTGCCGCGGCCCGATAATAGACCAAACGCAATACAAAACAGATATTACCGAATGGGATTATAAAGTGGTAACCATAAAAACCATTTAAGGCATGGCAAAAGAAAAATCAGCGAAAAGGATTGCGGCCGTTGGCGATATTCATGTGCGCGACACCGACCGCGGACAGTGGACAGAATTTTTCAGAGATGTGTCGGAGAATGCCGATGTGCTGCTGCTTTGCGGCGACCTTACCGACCACGGCCGCGCCACCGAAGCCGAAGTGCTGGCCGAAGAACTCCGCGCCTGTTCTGTGCCGGTGCTGGCCGTTTTAGGAAACCACGATTACGACAACAACCAGCAGGAAGACATAAAAAAGGCCCTGGTACAAGCCAACGTTCAAATTCTGGACGGCGATGTAGCCATAATTCACGACATAGGTTTTGCCGGCGTAAAGGGTTTTGGCGGCGGTTTCGACAGGGCAATGCTCTCTATGTTTGGCGAGCCCATGATGAAGCAGTTTGTACAGGAAGCCGTAGACGAAGCCCTGAAATTGGATGGCGCCCTTGCCCGCCTCGACACCGAGCATCCCGATATTCCTAAAATTGTGCTGCTGCATTATGCCCCTATAGCGGCCACCATAAAAGGCGAGCCCGAGCAAATTTTTCCGTTTATGGGCTCTTCCAGGTTAGCAGAGCCCTTAGAAAGACGCAAAGTATTGGCCGCTTTTCATGGCCACGCGCACGTTGGCACGCTGCAAGGCAAAACCGAAGCCGGCGTAAAGATTTTTAACGTTGCTAAACCAGTGTTGCAGAAATTAAAAGCCCCTGTAGATTATTACGTGTTTGAAGTGTAAGTAATCCTGCTTGTCAGCCAACTGTAGAGACAAGGCAGCGCCTCGACTTTCTTGTGTGGAAAACCTACCAAGCCGGAGCTTGGTGTTCCGGATCGCCAAGCTCCAGCTTGGTATGTAATTTTAACATTGCCTGCTGCCGGAAATAAGACAAGGCAGTGCCTTGTCTCTACAGTAAACAGCGACGGCAGGAGTTACAGCACTGAAACCGGCTCGCCTGCTCTTGTCACTTCTTCAATATCCATCCGGATGCGCCACTCTTTGGGGTAATAATTGTTGGTGCGTGGTCCTATCTTTTTTGCCCATCCCAGGGGTAAGTTTTTGTAGCGCACCAGCACCCAGCCGTTTTCGGCATCGGGCAAAGCAATATCTTCTTTGTGAAGGTAGCGTAAGGCCTGCTCCCAATCCAGATCGGCTGTGGAAAAGGCATTGGCATTAAGCAGCGGCGACAAGGCAAAAGCGTGCAACGGTTTAAAGTCTTTTTTTACTACTTCGGCAACATCTGTTCCGGCAGAAATTATGTGCAGGTTGTTGCGCAATACATCCAGCTCCGGAATATAATACTGTGGAAAAGCGCCTATTATATTTTCCTGCAGATGAAGTAAAGCAAGCGATTTATCTTCTGTTACCCAGTTTTTTAGCCCTTCCAGCCCTGCTTTATTCAGCAGCGGGAATTTAGAGTGTCGGGCTTTTTTTACTGTAGACGATTCTTCGTTTCCGGCCTTTCTTACTACTGCCATAAACAAACCTTCGCCTTTTACTTTGTGTGGATAAAACTGATAGCCACTAAAACCAGCATGTGATTTTTCTACTAAATTCCACTCTGGCAGTATGTTAAGTTTTACAGATTCTGCTTCGGTATTTTTGGCAAGCCAGGCAAGGTTAAGTTCGTTTTCTTCGGGGCTGTACGTGCAGGTGCTGTATATTAAAATTCCGCCAGGGCGCAGCGCGTCCCAGGTTTCCATTACTATTCGTTTTTGCCTTTCAGAACAGAGTTTCACGTTTGCTTCGCTCCACTCGTTCATCGCCTCCGGATCTCTTCTAAATAAACCTTCGCCGGAGCAGGGCGCATCTATCACCAGCACATCAAAAAAACCTTCCAGCTTCTGGAATTCGCGCGGGTCGGAGTTGGTAACCACTACATTAGGCGCTCCCCATTTCTGTATATTTTCGGCCAGAATTTGCGCTCTTGCCCGGATTACCTCATTACTTATCAACAAACTATCTTTACTGATAAGCGAAGCCAGATGTGTGGATTTCCCTCCGGGCGCGCCACAAAGATCTAAAACACGCAAAGCCGATTTATGCTCTGTTGCCTGCAAAAATGCCTGCTCCAGGAACATAGAGCTCGCTTCCTGCACATAATACGCGCCGGCATGCAAAAGCGGGTCGATGGTAAAAGAAGGGCGCTCGGGCAAATAATATCCGGTTTTGCTCCAGGGTACGCGTTCCAGACCGGGCTCTTCGGCAACTTTACTTTTGTTTATGCGGATACTTACCGGCGCGGGTTGTTGCAATACTTTCTCGTAATCGGCAAACTCAGGGCCGAGTTGTTGTTGCATGCGGTTGGCAAAAGCCGGAGGGAGCGAAAAAAGGGCCATCAGAAACAAAATTTATGCAAAATACGGAATACCATATTGGTGCGGCCTGTTTTTTTCTGCCAGATTAACATTATAAGCTACAGAATAGTGGTTGAGAATTTCTACCGTCCGTTACCGCACACCTACTGCGCGATTTTGTACATACAATAAGGTTGCAAGGTTCAGTAATACGCGCG
>JAFADQ010000070.1 GCA_023424725.1 Bacteroidota bacterium | reverse complement strand
ATGATAAGGGCAATTCCGGCCGCTACAAGTAATGCTTCATGAATGGTTCGGTCGGGTAAATTGTGCAGGCTTTGCAGGGTGGTAAGCACGCCCGGCAAAATACCCGAAGCGCCGGCAGTAGGGGCAGCCACCACGCGGCCCATGCAGGAGTTTACTTCTTTAGCGCCCAATGCTGCCACCACCAGTGTTTTAAACTCCGGCGACAGCACCGTTACCGGCGATTGCCGCACTTTTTTGGCGCCGTTGTTCACCATTCCGGAGCGGGAAGTCATATCATCAGTAAGTCCGGTTTGCACGGCTTCGCGCATTACGTTATAGGCTTTTTCCAGCCCGGTCCAGATTTCTTCTTCGCCGCGGCCTTTCTGGTCCATCTCATATTCCAGCACCGGTTGCCAAAGCTTCAGGTTATTCTTTTCGCAGTGCGATTTCCAGGTGGCGAAGTCGTTAAAAAGTATAGACATAATTGCGTAGTGAGTAGTGCGTACTGCGTAGTGCGACAAAAAAACAACGGTTTGCTTTATAGTTGCCCTTCGCTTATCGATAAGTAAAAGTAACCTTCTTCTATGTAAAAACCTTTCGGGCGAAATAATTTAGCTGTAGTAGCCTGTTTTTTGGGCTTTGCAGCCCTTATGGCTGTAATGTTATTCTAATTATTAGTTACCTTTCCGGTTTAAAAATATTCTTATACATACGCATGCTTCGTCATCTCGATTTTAAGCGCGATATTCTTCCGCATTTACTTGCCGTAGCCCTGTTTTTGGCCCTCACAGTAGCTTATTTCACGCCTATCTTTCTGGAAGGAAAAACACTGATGCAGTACGATGTGCAACAGTTTCAGGGAGTAGCGAAAGAGTTGGTAGATTACCGTGAAAAAACCGGTGAAGAAGCCCTCTGGACCAACAGTTTGTTTGGCGGAATGCCCGCTTACCTTATCAGCACCCGCTATTCCGGCGATTTAATTAGCCATGTACAATGGCTGATGACCTTAAATTTGCCAGCCGTAGCCGCCAACCTGTTCGTTACGCTCTTGTGTGGTTACTTACTAATGGTGGTGGTAGGTTTGCGCCCGATTCTGGCTGTTTGCGGAGCTATTGCACTTAGCTTTACTACCTACAACATGCTTATTCTGGAGGCCGGGCATAACTCTAAATCGTATGCAATTGCTTTTGTGCCGCTGGTGCTGGCCGGGCTAATTATTACGTTCCGGAAAACCGTGTGGCGAAATATAATTCTGGGCGTTGCGGTGTTTACTATTGGCCTGGCTCTGCAACTGCGGGTTAACCACGTGCAAATAACGTATTACCTCATGTTTATGGTGCTGATTTATGGCATTGTAGAACTGGTATTTGCGGTAAAAGAGGGCAGGTTAAAAAGTTTTTTCAGCAAAGTAGCCCTATTGTTTTTGGGTGCTGTGCTGGCGGCCGGCGTCAGCTTCGGCCGTTTGTATACTACCACTACCTACGGCGAATATTCTATCCGGGGAAAATCGGAACTGAATATTAACAACGCCGGCGATAAAAAATCGGAAGCGCTTGACCGCGACTATGCCTTTAACTACAGCTACGGAATTCTGGAGTCGATGACGATTCTGATACCTGAATTTTATGGCGGGGCCAACAGCGTAGCCCTCAGCACAAAATCCGAAACCGGGCAGGCGCTAAGCCGCATGGGCGTGCCTCCGGGGCAGCTAAATCAGGTATTAGAAAATATTCCGCTTTATTGGGGTGGTCTTGCAGGTACAAGCGGGCCCGTATATTTTGGCGCTATTGTATGCTTTTTGTTTGTGCTGGGCCTTTACCTGGTAGATAAACGCGTGCGCTACTGGCTGCTTGGGGCCACAATATTATCGCTGATGTTTGCCTGGGGAAAGAATTTCGAGACGTTTAATTACTTTATGTTCGATTATTTTCCGGCTTACAATAAGTTCAGGGCGGTATCTATGGCGTTGGTAATAGCGCAGGTGGCCATGCCGCTGCTGGGTATTCTGGGCTTATCGGTTTTCCTCAATTCTAAAAACTCCCCCGAGCTTCGCAAAAAACTGTTTTACTCGGCAGGTATTACCGCCGGTATTTGTTTGCTGATGATACTGGTAGCCGGAACCTTCGATTTTGTAGGCCAGCAAGACGAGCAACTCGCAAAAATGGGTTTTCCGGTAGATGCAATTCGGGCCGATAGGGCAGGGGCTTTGCGCGGCGATGCTTTCCGCTCAATATTTTTTATTCTGGCCGCCGGCGCCGTGCTTTATTTATTTTTACTCGACAGGCTTTCGCGCAACGTTGCCCTTGGCGTTGTGGCCTTGCTTATTCTGGTAGATCTGTGGACGGTAGACCGCCGTTACCTGAGCACAGAAAAGTTTGCTAAAAACGGAAAAGAAGCGTATTTCCAGCCTACCGTAGCCGATCAGTCTATTCTGCAGGATAAGGAATTGTATTACCGGGTGTTTAACCCATCGGCAGGTTTAACCAGCGACGGCCGTACTTCTTACTACCACAAATCTATTGGCGGCTACCATGGCGCTAAGCTGCGCCGCTATCAGGATGTTATCGAAAACCATTTGTCGAGAGGCAATATGGAGGTGTTTAATATGCTGAACACCAAATACATAATTAGCAAACCAGAAGAGCCCGCGCAGCAAAACCCCAATGCTCTTGGTAATGCCTGGTTTGTAAGCCAGGTACGCACAGTTACTACCCCCGACGATGAGCTTGCCGCCCTAAACGATATAAAACCCGCCACCGAGGCTGTGGTAGATAAAGCTAAATTTACAGTTTCTAACACCAGCTATAATACCGCCGGCAACACGGTAAAGCTAACCGAATACGAGCCCAACCGCTTAAAATACGCGGTAAATGCCGCCAACCCCGGGCTTATAGTTTTCTCTGATATTTATTACGAAAGAGGCTGGAACGCTTACCTGAACGGGCAAAAAACAGACCATATACGGGTTAATTATATACTGAGAGGCTTAGAAGTGCCCGCCGGAAACCATACCGTAGAGTTTAAATTTGAACCAAAAGAATTTGCTATCGGCAACACGGTTTCTCTTATTTCAAGTATTCTGATTTTGTTATTTGTGGCCGGAGCTGTGTTTATAAATATCAAAGCAAAGAATAATGATGACGATAAGAACATTGTAGCAGACTAATATTTATATTTGCGCGAAATGGATAGGTAATCCGCTTTTAAAACACTTTAAACACACTAACATGAAAAAGTTATTTCTTTCTGTTGCGCTTGCAACCTTTGCTGCCGGTAGCGCACTTGCACAAGATGCCATGGTAACCGAAACCGGAGGAGGAATTAAGCCTACAGCAGGCGAGTTTACTCTGGAAGCAAACGTTAACCTTCTAAATAGCGATGTGCGCCTTAGCAACTCGCTAAACCAAATTAGAGGCCGCTATTTTATGAGCGACGATTTTGCCCTTAGGTTAGGTGCCAACCTTTCTTTAGACAGCCGTACGCAAAACCCAGACGATGATACAGAAATTAAATATTCGCACTTTGCTATTAGCTTAATGCCGGGTATAGAGAAACATTTTACCGGCACCGACCGCCTTTCTCCTTATATAGGCGCAGAACTTGGTATCGGAATTAGCTCCAGAAGCCAGGAAGTTACTGCTGACGGAAACAAAACAGAAATAAAAGGCGGCTGGGATACTGGCGAGCGCGGTAATTTCCAGTTTGGACTTAATGGTATTGCCGGTTTCGATTTTTATGTTGCCCGCCATTTATATGTTGGTTACGAACTGGGCTTTGGCTTTAACCTCCGCTCCGATAGCGCGGTAGAAGTGAATAATATAGAAACCGATGGCAAAAACAGCTCGTTCAGTATAGGGCCAAACGTGCGTAACGGAATACGTGTAGGGTTTGTGTTTTAATAAATAGGCTTTTAATCAGAATACACACCCTTTACCACGGTTTTTATACGCCGTCTTTAAAAAAGAACCTGCAATGTTTTGGCGTTGCAGGTTCTTTTTTTAGGGCGCCAATCCCGATAAATACAATTATGCAAATTTGCTAAAGCCAACTGCCACGGCTTAAGGCGTGCAGAAATTAGATGTTATTTTAAATAAAAAATAATTTTAAAACAGTGCTGCGCAAGATATTTTATAATGTTTTATAATTAGAAATTTTAGTAGTTGCAGGGGCTTTCTTAATTCATTTTCAAAGGTTTGTGAATAGTTGTAAGCATAAAATTGCTTGTATAAACCAAATTGCCGCACAGGCCAAGGCAACAAAGTTGGCCATTTTCTCGAACACTACATATGGTTCTCTATATAGTATTGATAAGTATATAAACTTTGCTATAGAAAATCAGGTTTGCGGCTTAAGCCCAACTTAGAGTAATACAAAAACAAAACAAAAAACACTATGAATAACAAACCTGTTCCAGTTACGCCAGTTGCAATCCGGTACGGACTTTTTCTTGGCGCTGCATTAATTGCTTTTTTCCTGATCATGCGTGTGATAAGCCTTTACCAAATGGTAGAGCTTAGCTTTCTTAACGACATAATCCGTGTTATTTTTATCGTAATGGCTATAAAGGCTTATAAAAGTATGCGCGGTGGCCACATAAACTATTTGCCCGGCCTTGGCCTTGGTGCTCTTGTTAGCCTGGTGGGCTCTGTAATAATTGGGCTGTTTATGTTTATATATTCTTCTTTAATAGATCAGGATTTTCTTAACAATGTAAATTTCGAGGAGTATTTTGGCTACGATTTGTCGCCGTTTATGCTTTTCTGGCACGTTACCATTTGGGGCGCGGGTATAGGCATCATCCTGAGCTTTATCGCAATGCAGTTTTACAAAAGCCCCGATCATAAACTTTCTAATGAGTAAGAAAAAGGAACATCATATTCTGATTTCCTAAAAAGATTAACATAAAAAAGCAGCGCGTTACTTTTTGTAGCGCGCTGCTTTTTTTTGTTTGGTTTGCGGGGTTTTATACAATGCAAGTATGTTACCTGGTTTACTTGCGCCGCAGTACATGCTTTTGGTTTTTACATTGCCCGGCAAAAGAAATATTGCTGTAAAGGTTGTACCTGCCGGGGGCAAAAAGCAGGGTGCCACAAGGTAAAACAGTTGTTAAGTTAGGCTATAGTGCACCGTTTTTTGCCTTCGGCAGCACATGCCATTCAGCTTAAAATTAAAGCCACATAGCAAAAAAGAAAAGCTGCCACACAAGGTGCAGCAGCTTTTCTTTATAAATACCTGACTAATTGCTTAGTCTACAATGCCTTCTTTGTGAGCATCCCGGGTATCAGTACCAGGCGTATGCTGTTTTACTTCTTTCCAGCCTTCTTTGCTACCACTTTCTATGGCGCTACCGGCTTTCTTGCCACCTTTATAAACGGTTTTTCCAACCTTTTTAGCTCCTTTTCCTACGGCCTTACCGCCCGATTTTACAGCCGAACCGGCAGTAGATGCGCCACTTTTTACGGTGCTACCCACATCTGAGGCGCCGCTTTTAAGCTTGCTATCGGTATCGGCCTCGGTTTCAACTTCCAGCTCCGATCCGGAAGATTCGATCTCCAGTTCCTGGCGGCGTAAGTCGGTTTCCTGTTCTGAATTAAATTCCGATTCCGACTCTTCTATACCATAAGGTTGCACCACAGAATTTTGTTTGTCTTTACAATCTATCTCGGTTTTACTTTGTGCGTTGGCACCAAAGCTAAGACCTAAAAAAAGAGTTGCAGCAAATATGAATTGAGTTTTCATGACGTTTCTATTTTGGTGAATAAAATGTCGCTAATTTATCAGCAACATGGCCCTGTTTACGTCAGAAAGAATGTATTGTTATAATTTTGTCCTATTTTTACATAGTTTAAATGCAATATTCTACTTGTCTTTTTGCCTCCTTGTTATTGTTTTAGCCATCGGAAAGGGCAAATAAAATTTTGGTTACTTTTTATATTTTCTAAAAAAAGCGGGCTAATAAACTCAATAATATCGTTAGCAAGGTTTGTATATTTTTTATAAAAAGTACACCGAATAGATTGTTTTTACTTTAGCTTTGTATAATTAATTTTCCCAAACCCCATAATATGAAGAAAAGTTACTTTTTTGCGGCTTCAGCAGCGTTTTTACTTGCTATTGGAAGTCTTGTAGCCCAACCAACACTAACCGCTGCCAACACAAATTTTGTTGCCGGAGATGTGTTTTATACTACCAGTATAGATGCTACAGGTATATCTGCGGGTGCTTCTGGTGCTAACGCAACCTGGGATTTCTCTCAGCACTCGCCCCTGGGCACTTCTTATACTATTAATGTGGCAAATCTTGCAGGCTCGCCTTACCAAAGCCAATTTGCGGGAGCTACTATTTACACCGAATATGTAGGCACCAGCAACCGCGAATTCTTCGTTACCAGCAATTCAGAATTCAGCCGCAGAGGAGTAATAGCAGGTGGCGGGCCTACAATGGACTACACAAATACGCACAAGATCCTTACTTTTCCGTTTACTTTCAACAGCACTTTAAGCGACACGTACGCGGCTAATTTCACAACTACCTTAACTTTTGACAGAGCCGGTAACACCACCTCCTCAGGCGACGCTTATGGAACTCTCATTCTGCCAGGCGGCCAATCTTTTGCCAATGTATTACGGGTGAAACTGGTTGAGAACTCCACCGATTCTTACATGGGCAGCCCCATGTTTACCTCTAATACTGAAAATTATTACTGGTTCTTACCCGGCACTCATTATCCGCTGTTTACAATTAGTACAGCTACTGCCAGCACAGGCCAATCGTCTACCTTTGCTACAATGTCATCGGCTACGGCGGTTTCCACTTCTGAAGAGTTTGCTACAGGACAATTAGTGCAAGTTTACCCAAATCCTGCAAAAGGGTTTGTTACGGTTCGTACGGGCATAGACGAGCCGGTAACCGCATTATTAATCAACAGTTTAGGCCAGGAAGTTCGCAAGCAGGTAGTTTTGGACACCGAAGGTAAGCTCTCGTTACAAGGAATATCTTCCGGTATTTATTTACTGCAACTACAATCTGGCCAGAAAAGCATTACTAAAAAACTTGTTGTAGAATAACCCTGCAACGCCCATTTTTTTGCCCGCTGCAGCATTAAAAAGCCTGCCTGAAGTTTAACTCAGGCAGGCTTTTTATTTTTCTACTCCGGATCAAATTCTACCACAGATAATCTGCGAAATCCGTTCAATCCGTTTAATCTGCGGTTCAGACACCCGGTATCTCCACCTCCACATTCTCGAAACCAATTTCCCCATCCTTCATCACCGTCTCTACAACCGAATCCTTCTTCACCTTGCCGCTCAAAATCTCTTTGCTCAGCTTGTTCAAAATCTCACGTTGCAATACACGCTTTAGCGGGCGGGCGCCGAACTGCGGATCGAAGCCGGTGCGGCCTAAATAATCCAGCACTTCGTTGGTCGCTTCGAGGCGTATTCCTGCCTCTTCCAGCCTGTCTTGTATTTGCTTGAACTGGATGCCGACGATCTTGCGGAGCTCTTTTTGCGAGAGTGGACGGAACATGATCAGCTCGTCGATGCGGTTCAGGAACTCGGGACGCAGGGTTTTCTTGAGTTGCTCGAACACTTCGTCTTTGGTGCGGTCTACTACCTCGTCGTGGTTGTAGTCGTTTATGTCGCGGAAGTTCTCCTGGATCAGGTGCGCGCCGATGTTGGAGGTCATGATCACGATGGTGTTCTTGAAGTTCGCCACGCGGCCTTTGTTGTCGGTGAGGCGGCCATCGTCCAGCACCTGCAG
>JAFADQ010000034.1 GCA_023424725.1 Bacteroidota bacterium | reverse complement strand
CCTGAAATGCAATATCTACGGCTCGCCGCCAAAACTGCCATCCGACAGAATAGCAGAATCGCTGGAAGATCTGCTAACAGAGCATCCGCTGTTTCAGCCGGTGGTAGTAACGGTAATTACTCAGTTTACAGATAGTTCGCGGCAGGTAGATCTTCCGTTATTTCTTTTCTTCGATGCCGAAACAATTGTGAAGATCCTGGAAATAATAAGAGCGGCAAATGCTACAGATTCAACCTTTTTTAAAATTTAGAATTAAATAATTTATTTGCTACACTGGGCGGTTTACCCGAAAAAGGCTGCGGGAGGCAAATTTTTATGTGACAGCGCCTAATTTTGCTTTGGCTGGCATCTTTCCTATCAATATACGTAACCTTCTTTTTTAATAAAAGTAATTAGGTAATACTATATAAACTGCCACTAATTGGAGATTACCGAAATTAATACAGAGTCCGGACGAACTAAAAACGGAGTTGATCTGGACCAAAGAAATTTAAGCGCCTACGAAATATGGGGCTATGTTCTTATTGGCGCCGGAGTGCTGGTACTAATCGTTGGCTTTTTTCTTTTCCGGCTAAATCACGACCCATCAGCCGTTTCGCAGGAAGCCTATAACCAGGAGTTAGGCAGTTTTGGCGAGTTCGTTGGCGGAATTGTAGGCTCTTTATGGGCTTTGGCCGGGGTGTTTTTGTTTTTCGCTACGCTAACTTACCAAAAGCGCGAATTTCAATTGCAACGCATAGAGCTTCACAAAACCCAGAAAATTTTTCAGCAACAAAACTTCTCTACCCTTTTTCTTAACCTGCTAACGCAGCACAATATTATTGTTAACTCGCTAACAGCCTACGATATAGAGCAAACCGAGTGGAAGGGCAGCAACTTTTTTATCTTGTTTAAAGAAAAAGTGCTTACCTCGTTTATGGGTAAAGTGCGTAATATTCCAAAGCCTTCCAGGTCGGAAGAAATGCTGCAGGGTATTCTGAAAGATTATTTCACCTATCACTACAGCTTTTACCAGAACATGCTAGACCCGTATGTAAAAAACCTGAAGGTGATCTTTAATATGATAAGCCGGTACCGTACCGAAACCGACGACGAGGGCGAGTATTACAGCTTTATGGTGAAATCTAACCTAAGCCAGGACGAACTTTTTCTGCTCTTCCATTTATCTAATTACAAACTGGTAGATTTCGCTCATTTCAACAAAGAGTTTTTATTATTCGATAACCTGGATGTAGAAAACCAGTCGGAGTTTATCGTAAACAAAGAAATGAACTACAGCGCCTCCGGCGATATCACCTGAAAAACCTAACCGCTTTTACCCTGCAACGGCCATATTTTTGGGCATTGCAGGGTAAATAGTTTTTAAACATGGTCTCAGTCGAAAATTATTGAATCAAATTGTTGCGGGTAATAGCGCTGAAATCTGGTTCTAATGAACTTGTTTTGCAGCTCATAGCCGGGTTACGAGCAAAAAACAAGTAAAATCAGGTTCTGATAGCGAAGATTTGGAGACAGAAAACTAAAACGTAAACATGGTCTTAGTTTTCCGGAATATGCTGATATTTGCGCCATTATTTAGAGAACGCAAGCAATGCAATATAACCCAATAAAAGCGCAGGAAAGCAAGCAGCAAAAAATCGCCAACTTCGACCCGAGCGGCGTGGGCACCAAAGAGTCTAACCTTTTTAGCTTGCCATTTACTACCCACGAGGCAGACGTGGTAATAATTCCTGTTCCCTGGGAAGTAACCGTAAGCTACAATGCCGGCACCGCTCAGGGCCCCGAAGCAATTCTGGAAGCCTCTAAACAAGTAGACCTTTTCGATGCCTCTATTCCCGATGCCTGGAAACTGGGTATCGCAATGGAAGATATTGACCAGAACATTGCCCATACCAGCAACAGCCTGCGCGAAAAAGCAACCGAATATATAGGCTGGCTGGAAGAAGGAAATAAACCCGAAACCGGGCATCCGTACACATCTGTAATAAACGACGTAAATAAAGCCGGAACAGAGCTGAAAAACTGGCTTAAAACCAAAGCACTGCAATACCTAGATCAGGGCAAAATGGTAGGCGTTTTAGGCGGCGACCACAGCACGCCGCTGGGCATGATAGAAGCCATGGCCGCCCGCCACGAAGAGTTTGGTATTTTGCAGATCGATGCGCACGCCGACCTGCGCGAAGCCTACGAAGGCTTTGAGTACTCGCATGCCTCTATTATGTTTAACGCGCTTAAAATTCCGCAGGTAAGCCAAATTGTGCAGGTAGGTATCAGAGATATGGCCGAAACCGAAGCAGCAGTAGTGGCCAGTTCTGATAAGCGCTCTATGCTGTTTACAGATACGCAACTGCGCCACCAGCAATACGAAGGCCGCACCTGGGCCGAGCAATGCGAAGAGATTATTCACCGCCTGCCCGATTTGGTATATGTAACTATCGATATTGATGGTTTAGACCCAAAACTTTGCCCCAACACGGGTACGCCGGTTCCGGGAGGGTTCGAGTTTAACGAGGTAGTTTATTTGCTGAAAAAACTGGCCGCTTCGGGCAAAAAAATAATAGGCTTCGACCTGGTAGAAGTAGCTCCCGGCGAAGACGACTGGAACGGAAACGTTGGCGCGCGCCTGCTTTACAAAGTATGCAATCTGATGGCCGTTTCGCAGGGCAAATTAACTTTTGCCGACCGGTAATTTCAGCGCTGCGAATTACCTTATCAGGTGCTAAAAATTTTATTAGTATAAAGCTGCGAATGCCAAAAACCAGGCCACCAGAAGATAAAAATATTGTTTCACCGCATTTTAAAATTTTGATATGGGCTTTTTAGTTAAACTGGTAGTATCGGCAATTGCCGTAATAATAAGCGCTTATATTTTGCCGGGCGTGTATATTAGCGGCATTGGCGCTGCGCTTATTCTGGCCTTGGTGTTGGCGCTACTTAATGCTGTTGTGCGCCCGGTTTTAGTCTTATTCACCTTCCCGATAACCATACTTACGCTCGGTATTTTTTTGCTGGTTATTAACGCGGTAATTATATTGCTCGCCGATTTTATTATGGGCCGGAGTTTTGGAGTAGACGGATTTTTGTACGCGCTTATTTTTAGTTTAGTACTCTCTGTGATTTCCGCCATTCTGGATGCAATTTTTGGTGTTGGCGATTGATGCCTTACTTCAGAAAATTTCGTGCTTTTTAATTGCAAAGCCCCGGTTTTTTCTGAACTCAACATTAACATTTCCGGTTAAAAGAAAAGCTTCGGACCTTTGTTCCGGAGCTTTTCTTTTATCGTGACTTTTTTACTGCTGATGGCCGCTTTTTTGGCCTTTACAGCCTTTATAACCCTGTTTTCTATGTCTGTTACTACTACGGCGCAACACCAGGCCTTGCATAAAATCCTTAAAAATACCTTTGGCTACGACCGTTTCAGGCCCATGCAAATGGATATTATAGAGGCCGTTTGCGCTAAAAAAGATGTAGTGGTGCTTATGCCAACCGGCGGCGGAAAGTCTATTTGCTACCAGGTGCCCGCCCTTGCCTTGCCCGGTTTGTGCGTGGTAATTTCACCGCTTATTTCGCTTATGCAAGACCAGGTAGAGGCGCTGAAGGCAAACGGCGTGGCAGCTGCTT
>JAFADQ010000030.1 GCA_023424725.1 Bacteroidota bacterium | reverse complement strand
AAGCATACCAGGGCAATCCGGCTTCTTCCAGCTCTTTTCCGCCCGATAAAGTTAGCCATGTGTCTGTTTTGGTGTGAATTCTGGTGCCTAAACTGCCGGTATATTTCCATTCGTGGTCGTTTATTCCGTAGCCGGCATAGGCGCTCATTTTTACCTCTTCCGAAAACGTCTGATTGGTGCTCAGCTCCAGGCCGGGCCGTAAACCTTCGTGTTCGTTGTAGCGCAAAAGCCGGTGCAGGTTTACGTCCAGTTTTCCGATGGGCAGCGAGCCGGTAGTGGCTTTTTCTGCGAACCGGAATAATTTGTTCAGCTTTTTGCGCGTGCCCAGGCTATCGTACAACACATACGTTTGCTGGTCTTCGGGTGTGAATATATTTCCCCTAAAGCGATTCCAGTAATTCTGATTTTCGGGCTCGGTAGCGGTGCGGCTGCTTAAATATACCGGATCGAATTTGGGAGCTTTGCCAGGGCTGGTCAGATGTATGTTTTGCAGCAGGCTCGTCATTTCCGCGACATAAGCCGTTTGCGATTTAGATCCTGTTAAAAGCTCGAACCGCAACCGCATAACCACCGGAAAAATGGCGCCTTCCGGAGTGCTTACAAAGCTTTGCGCGAATTGCAGGGGCAGGGTTATTTTACGGCTTTCTTTACCGGTTATGGCTACCACCTCAAACGTCCCGGCCTTAATATACAAGGTGCCTTCTATGCCATCGGAACTGTATTTTCGCTTTGGCTTGTAGTTTATTAGATATAGCAGGTTATTATCTGCTAAAACGCTGTCTGTAAGCCAATAACGGTAGTGATTTTGTGCCTTATCTGCCAATGGGCTTATAAAACGGTACGAAGGGTTATCGAACAGATCATCGAAAATATTAAACGGCTGCAGGGTGGTAGAAGGAGTTAACAACGAGGTTTGCGAAACGCCTGTGGCATTTGTAGAAATAATGGTTTCTTTATCTTTCCGGCCAGGATAAAATTCGCGTTTCGTTACCGATTCCATCATGAATAAATGCGGCGCCAGATGCGAAAAATTGTGAAAAAGCTGCAGAAATTTTCCGGCAATTTTGCGTATTAAACCAGGCGCCTCCAGCCGTGCCGCCCGCACGGTTAGCTTGTGGTAGCCTATATAATCGAACGTGTAATTTTCTGGGTTAAGCGTTTTTTTTCTGCTGATAATTTCTCTTATTACCTTGTTAGCCAATTCCTGCTCTTTGCCCGGTAAAGGTAAAAGCGGCCTGTGCTGATCCAGAAAAAAAAGCTGCGTATCGGTTAAGGCAAAATTATCGGGGGTAAATGTGTAAAGTTCCCGGTTATATTCGGGGTGCGAAATCCTTATCTCGGTAGAGGCACGGTCTATCGCGAAATATCCTTCTATATCTGAAATGGTGCCCTGGGCCGAGGCATCTGTATGAATAACGGCAAAGGGAATAGCGGCGCCAAAATCGTTTAAAATGCGGCCGGTAGCGGTATTTTGGCAATTGGCGGGCAGGCTGCTAATAATTAATAATAGCAATAGAAATAGGTAGCCGGAAATGCCTCTGAGCTTCATTTAAGGTGCAAAGATACTCTGCTTGTGTTGGCTATTAACGTGTAACACAGGTAAAAATGGGCCTCACAGCTTATCGCCGGTATTAAAAATAGCCTAAGCTGGTAATAAAGCGCAATAAAGCTGTATTTTTAGTACCTTTGTTGTTGCATAAAACCAGTATGAAGAACATTCGCAATTTTTGCATTATTGCACATATAGATCACGGTAAAAGTACGCTTGCCGACCGTTTATTAGAGTTTACCTCTACCGTAGCCGGCCGCAAAATGCAGGCGCAAGTGCTAGACGATATGGACCTGGAGCGTGAGCGCGGCATCACCATAAAAAGCCACGCTATACAAATGGTCTATAAATACAAAGGAGAAGATTACGTTCTTAACCTGATAGATACTCCGGGCCACGTAGACTTTTCTTACGAAGTATCGCGCTCTATCGCGGCCTGCGAGGGCGCATTATTAATTGTAGACGCATCGCAGGGAATAGAAGCCCAAACAATTTCTAACCTCTATCTGGCAATTGGCAACGACCTGGAAATAATTCCGGTACTAAACAAAATAGACCTGCCGCATGCAATGCCCGAAGAGGTAAGCGATCAGATAATTGATTTGATAGGCTGCGATGTAGACGATATTATTCATGCATCCGGAAAAGAAGGAATCGGCATCGAGGATATTCTAAACGCCATCTGCGACAGGGTTCCGGCCCCGGTGGGCGATCCGCAGGCACCTTTACAGGCGCTTATCTTCGATTCGGTGTATAACTCGTTCAGAGGAATTGAGGTGTATTTCCGGATCATGAACGGCACCATTCGCAAAGGCGACAAGGTAAAGTTTATGAATACCGGCAAAATTTATCATGCCGACGAAATTGGGGTGCTGAAACTAAACCAGGAGCAACGCCAGGAGATGGGCGCCGGAAATGTGGGCTACCTAATTTCCGGTATTAAAGAAGCCAAAGAGGTTAAAGTTGGCGATACCATAACCCACGCCGATAAGCCCAGCTCAGAATCTATCCAGGGATTTGAGGAAGTGAAACCCATGGTATTTGCCGGAATTTATCCTGTAGAAACCAGCGAATTTGAAGAGCTTCGCGCCTCAATGGAAAAGCTGCAGCTAAACGATGCCTCGCTTGTTTGGGAGCCCGAAACATCTGCCGCGCTTGGTTTTGGTTTCCGTTGCGGATTTTTGGGCATGCTGCACATGGAAATTGTGCAGGAGCGCCTGGAGCGTGAGTTCGATATGACGGTAATAACCACTGTGCCCAGTGTGCAGTTTAAGGCTTTCGATACAAAAGGCGAGCTGATAATTGTGAACGCGCCGTCTGAAATGCCCGAGCCTAACTTTATAGATCATATAGAAGAGCCTTATATTAAAGCCCAGATCATAACAAAGTCTGATTATGTGGGGCCTATTATCGCGCTTTGTATGGATAAACGCGGAATTATTAAAGGCCAGGTGTATTTAACTTCCGATAGGGTAGAGCTGCAGTTCGACATGCCGCTGGCAGAGATCGTGTTCGACTTTTTCGATAAATTAAAAACCATCTCCAGAGGTTACGCTTCATTAGATTACGAACTGGTAGGCTACCAGCCATCTAATATGGTGAAGCTGGACATCATGCTGAACGGCGAAAAAGTAGATGCGCTATCGGCTATCGTGCACCGCGACAAGGCGTACGACTGGGGCAGGCGCCTTTGCGAAAAACTACGCGAGTTGTTGCCGCGCCAAATGTTCGAGATCGCGATTCAGGCTGCCATCGGTTCTAAAATTATTTCGCGCGAAACCGTTAAGGCCATGCGTAAAAACGTGTTGGCCAAATGCTATGGCGGCGATATTTCTCGGAAACGGAAACTTCTGGAAAAACAGAAAAAAGGAAAGAAAAGAATGCGCCAGGTTGGTAACGTGGAAATCCCGCAGGAAGCCTTCCTTGCAGTTTTAAAACTCGATTAAATAGTAAAAATTTAATATAAACAGGTGAGGGCTAAAACTCTCACCTGTTTATTTTTAACTTACAGCACAAAAGAAGAATAATGGTAATTCTGGACGGAAAAAAAACAGCCACCGCAATAAAAGAAGAAATTAAAGTTGCAGTGCAGGAGCATGTAGCTGCCGGAAACCGCCGCCCGCATTTGGTGGCAGTTTTGGTGGGTACCGATGGCGCCTCAGAAACTTATGTAAACAACAAAGTGCTGGCCTGCGAAAAGGTTGGTTTCCGCTCTACACTTCTCCGGTTTGACGATTCAGTTACCGAGGACAACCTGCTGCAGGAAATAGACAAGCTTAATAACGACCTCGAAGTAGATGGCTTTATTGTGCAATTGCCGCTGCCCAAGCATATTTCTGTAGAAAAAGTTACGATGGCTATAAAGCCGGAAAAAGATGTAGACGGATTTAGCCCCACCAATGTAGGCCGCATGGTTATCGATTTGCCATCTTATATTCCGGCCACGCCTTATGGTATTATGCAAATGCTGGAGCGGTACGAAATAGAAACCTCGGGCAAACATTGCGTGGTAATTGGCCGCAGCAATATTGTAGGCTCGCCGATGAGTATTTTAATGGGAAAAAATAATTACCCCGGAAACTGCACCGTTACCCTCTGCCACAGCCGCACAACCAACCTCCCCGCCATCTGCAAAACTGCCGATATAGTAATTGCAGCATTAGGCAAGCCCGAATTTGTAACAGCCGATATGGTAAAGCCCGGCGCCGTAGTTATTGATGTGGGAATTACCAGAGTAGTAAGCCCGGGCACCAAAAGCGGATTTGCCCTTAAAGGCGATGTGAAATTTGATGAAGTAGCGCCAAAGGTAAGCTTTATAACTCCCGTTCCGGGCGGCGTGGGCCCAATGACGATAGCCATGCTGCTAAAAAACACGCTAAGAGCCGCTAAAAAAGAAGTTTATAATTGAGCTCTAATTAAATATTGCTTTAAATAAAATCTCTGCGGATATTGTAGCAGGCAAAGAGCGCAATAATTAAATTTAGACCATGTTTAATAGCCAGTTTTGCTACTAACAGATATTATTTATTCAGCAACCGGTTATTGATGGC
>JAFADQ010000002.1 GCA_023424725.1 Bacteroidota bacterium | reverse complement strand
GCCTTGCACAAACTGGTGCGCTACGGCCACGAAGTAGTACCTGTAAGCCTCAAAAAAGGCGAAGTGGCAGGCCAACCCATTTTATCTAAAGACGACGAAGTTTCTGGTATTCATACCATTACCATGTATGTAGGCACGGCAAATCAGCAATATTGGTACGATTACATACTTGGCTTAAACCCCAAACGCATTTTATTTAACCCCGGCACCGAAAACTACGAACTAGAGCAAATGGCCCGCGAAAAAGGAATAGAAACGGTACATGGCTGCACGCTCGTTATGCTATCGGCAGGAAGTTATTAAATAACCGCTAATCTTAATTTTAGGCTGCAACAACCATTTTTATGGGTGTTACAGCCTGATTTTTATTTGCTTACCTTGCGGCTAAAAACAATATCATTTAAACCAAGCTATGATCCTCGATTCGTTAGATAATTACGACCGCTACCGCCACCTGCATCCATTGTTTCTTCAGGCAATAGAATTTCTTAGAATAAATAACCTGCAGGATTTGCCCGCTGGCAAGCACGATATTGACGGCGACAGGTTGTTCGCTTTGGTTTCTGAAGGGCCTGGAAAAGAAAAAGAAAAAGCACTATTAGAAGTGCACCGCAAATACATCGACATTCAGCACATAGTTTCCGGAACCGATGTTATGGGCTGGAAGCCGCTAAAATTGTGCTCGCAGGTAGAAATGGAGTTTGATGAAACCAAAGATGCGGCATTATACAAAGAAGAACCGTTAACCTGGTTTGATGTGCCCGCCGGAAATTTCACAATTTTTTTTCCTGAAGATGCGCACGCGCCACTGGCTACCAAAAACGTGGTGAAAAAAGTAGTAATTAAGATTTTGATTTAATTTTTAGCACACCTTAACACTAAAGAGCTTTTCTTACCGGAAGCTCTTTTTTATTTTTAGTAATTTATTTACCTTCTTAACCAGCTGATAATCAATAAAAAGAATATGAATCTGACGACTTTTATAGAAAAATTAAATTATTTTTAACGCTTCAGGCAACCAGCCGGCCCGGGTTTGCATCTTAAATTCTGAAAGGCACCTGAAAGCGACACTAAACACCACACGCAGTGACTGAGCAAGAACTGATAGCGGCTCTACAGCAAAACGACGCGAAGGCGCAACGGCACATTTACGAAAAGTATGGGTGCAGGCTTTTAACGCTTTGCAAACGCTATGTAAAAGACAGTTTCGAGGCAGAAGACATAATGATTAACGGGTTTATGAAGATCTTCAGCAGCATTGCCAATTTCGAAAACAAAGGCAGTTTTGAGGGATGGATGAAACGGATTATGGTAAACGAAGCCCTGATGCATTTGCGTAAGAAAGAACCCATGCATTTGTCGATAGACAACGAGTATGATGTTTTTGAATCGGATGCGCGCTCTGACCACGACCTGGATGCGGAAGAATTATTGCAGTTGCTGGCTGAGTTGCCGGCCGGTTACCGCGCCGTTTTTAACTTATATGCCATAGAGGGCTACTCGCACAAAGAAATTGCCGGGCTGATGAACATAAGCGAAGGAGCCTCTAAATCTCAGCTAAGCAAAGCCCGCGCGGCCTTGCAGCGCAAGCTGGGAAATTTAACACCAAGTTTAGCATAACACCATGAGACCGGAAGATATAGACGATTTGTTTAAAGGTAAACTTGAAGATCATTCTTCTGATTTGCCATCGCCGCTCTGGAACCGCCTGGAAGAGCGCATGCAGCAACAAAACAAACCTCAACACTCTGTAGACGCGCTTTTTAAACAAAAGCTGGAAAACCACGGCACTCCCCTTCCGGCAAATTTATGGGGCCGGATAGAAAGCCGGATAAACCAGGGCCAAAACAAAACACGGCCGATGTGGGTATGGTATGCCGCCGCCTGTATCACGCTTCTGCTCTCTGTAGTTGGGTTCTGGAGCTTAGATAATGCCGGAAATTCAGAGCTAGCGGCAATAGATAACACAAGCCCGAAAACGGAAATTGCCGAGCCGAAAAACCACACAGAAGAAACTAAAGACACATTTAAAGAATCTCCGGTTCCGGCTTCATCAACACATAATTTGGCGCTGTCAGAGGCAAATTTGGCATCTGCAGCTTCTGTTGCAGAAGCTCCGAAAGAAGTTGCTGTACCGAAAATAGTAACTAAAAAACCACGTCAGCAAAAGGCTGCGGGCAGCAAAAAAGAGGCTACTACCCACCAAAAATTACCTGCTGAAAAAACAGAGGTTGCAATAGAAGAAACCTTACTGGCGGTAAATCAGGCTGCGGAGCCCAAAAAAGAACCTGTTACAGATAAATCAAGCCAAAGCGGCACAACTGAAAACGATGCGCAAACGGCCCGGCAAGCTCCGGTAAAGCCGCTTAATGTAGAAATAATTCTTGCATCGGCAAATCCTGATCCGCAACCTGAAATGGTAGAAACCGAAGAGGAAGAAGAAAACCCGGTGAAGCAAAAAGCACTCTTCGCTAAAAAAGTGGCTAAGCAGCTTTGGAGCATAAAAAACGGAGAAAAGCCTGATCTGCAAGAATTTGGGTTAGCCCAGAATTACACCTCCGGGGTGAAAACAAAAATACAAACACTCACTAAAACGATAAATCTCTAGACCCATCATGAAACGCATTATTCTCAGCCTAACCGGGCTGTTACTGCTCGGTTACACTCAAAACTTTGCCCTCGCGGCAACTCCTCCGGTCGCTACTGCACCCGACGATACCATCGTTATTACCATGCCCGACCAAAGCAAAATGACGATTTTTGTAAAGAACAAGCAAGACCTGGCCAATTTCAAATCTTTTAATGTCGATTCGCTCATAGCCAGTTTAAGCGATTATATGAATTCTGGTTTGCAGCCAGGCGCCGATACTACGCTTATGATCAAGAACCAGAACAACCGTAGCATGAGCCAGGTGCAGGTGAAAGTTGCCGGAACCGACGTGCAGAGGATATCCAAATTAGAAGAAAGAATGATTGAGATGGCTGACCAGTTGCTGGCAAAACTGGAAGAAAGAAGCGCTGACCCCAGCTTAACAGAGCAGGAAAAGCAGGAAATAGCCAAGGAAAAAGAGCGATTGTTAAAAGAACGCCAGGACCTGAGAAGGCAGCTTGCCCTTAAAAACCAGGAGCTGAAAAACTTCGGTAATGTGGTAAATGTTAATGTTACCAATAATAATACAGGCGGCAAAACAACATCTATTGGTATTGGTAACAATGCCACAGCCAAAGATACAATTCAGAAAAAGTTTAAACCCTGGTACCACGAGTTCGAAATAGATCTGGGCTTTAATACCTTCCATAAAAGCGAGGCGTATGTTAATCCTGCAACCGGCCAATCTGTAAAATACGATTTGCGTCCGTTCGGGTCGCGTTATGTAAGCCTTAACTGGGTTACCGGTTCTGTAATTGGTGGTAAAGGCAGCCCGTTCCGCATTCAATCTGGGGTTGAATTTAACTTCAATAACTTTATGTGGGATAACAATTTAAGGATAGAAAGTGTAGATGGTAAGCCCGTGTTTTACAAAGAAGAAGTGCTGAATCTGAGCAAAAGTAAGCTGGCCGTTACCTACGTTACAGTACCTGTAATGGCAGGGCTTCAGTTTAAAAATTCCAAAGGTAAAGACGGTTTCAGGTTTATGGCTGGTGGTTTTGCAGGTTATAGAATTGGTACCCACAGCAAAATAAAATATACCAATGCCGAAGGCGATACTAAGAAAGACAAAGGCAAAGGCAGTTTTGGTTTAGAAGATTACCAATATGGCGTAAGCGCGCAAATAGGGTATCGCAACTTTGTTTTGTTCAGCAAATACAACCTAAGCGATTTGTTTAAAGAAAACCGCGGCCCGCAGGCCCAGATCATTAGCTTCGGTATAACTATCTGATAATAAACCTATAACAACACACAACACTATTTATTTTTTGGTTTGGAGCTTTTGCCGGGTATATTTGCCCTGAGCAAAAGCTCCAAACTTTTTTACCTTAGTTTGGTTAATTAACAGTGCAGGTTCCGTTTCAGATACGTTTTAAAGCATTTGCCTTGCTGGTGGTTATTACCACTTTGCAGCTGGCAATGGTTTTGCGTGCCCTGCATCACCACGAATCTTCCTGCTTATTAGAGGCAGGTAGCCACACAAGCCAGCCAATTCTGCATGCGCACGCCGATGAGCACGAGGTCTGCGCCTGGTCCGGATTTCATTTTTCGGCTTGTACAGTAACCTTTCATCAGTCGTTTCTATTTTTACAACCGCCCGTTTCTTCTTTTTGGGTTGAAGAAAACGAAGCCGGACCGCAGCG
>JAFADQ010000419.1 GCA_023424725.1 Bacteroidota bacterium | reverse complement strand
GCACATACCCTCTGGAGGGCAAAAATGCCTGCGGCGCAAAGCAATTTGAGGTGCAGGTAACGGTAATTCCGGAGCTGGAGCCACCCTTCGCTGGTGAAGACACACTTGGCTGCGGCGTATCTTTTGTAACCCTAAATGCTTTAAACCCCGGCAGCAGTTACCTCTGGAGCACCGGCCAAACCACTCAAACCATAGAAGCCGCCACCGAAGGCCAATTCATTGTGCAAATGAGCAATGCCTGTTTTTCTATCCGCGATAGCATAAACGTAAAGCTGCAAGTGCCGGAACAAGGGCCAACCCAGACCAACGTTTTCACGCCTAACAACGACGGCATAAACGACGAGCTGATTTTATTTACCGGCCCCGCCGAAGGGTATGAACTTCAGATCTTTAACCGCTGGGGCAAAACCGTATGGCGCACCCAAAATCCTGCCGGGAGCTGGAATGGAGAAGCAGCGCCGGAAGGAGTGTATTTTTACTCGTTACGCTTTACCGATTGTACCGGAAATACCGTGAAGAAGAAGGGCACGGTAAGTTTGCTGCGGTAAATGGGCTGTAGCAGCTTGTTTTTTGGCCGTCACAGGGTACCTTTGCAGGATATTTACGGCTATAATGGCCGGCTGTAAACCTTGCCAGGATCAACTACTCAATATTGATTAGCCGGTACCGCGTAGCAAAAGGTTTGAGTTCTATTTCGAGATTATGATGCAGCGCGAAAGTATATATAAAAGAAGCGCCAAAGTACAAAATAAACGAAGAATAAAATACGAATAAAAGCAGAATTACAACAGAGCCGGCAGTACCATAAATAGTATCGAAATTGCTGTTAACCAACAGGATACGAATAATATAAGTACCCAAAGAAAAGAGGAAGCCTGTAAGTAGGGCGCCCGGCCTTATCGCCTTCCAGGAAATACGGGCATGAGGCAAATATCTGTACAAAATGGCGAACCATAAACTAAAAAGCAGCATGCTAACAAAAGAGTTAAGCACTCTGAGCCAGGCAACAGAAATTTCATGATCAAAATTACGGAGCAGCCTTTCCAGGTAAGCAAGAGCGAAATCGGAGAGAAGCCCAAAAATAAAAAGCAGGCCAGATAGCAAGATCAGAGCAAGGCAAACAAACCGATCGATAAGAATATCTTTAAAACTAAAATTAAGCCGGTTGCGGATATGCCAAACCTGCTGCAGCGAATTTTGAATAACTATAAAAAGGGTAGTAGAAACGAACAATAGAAACACGGAGCCCAAAAAAATAATAAGAGGCTCAGAAGAAATCCCGGAGATGTTTTCCAGAATTACCTGAACATCAAAAGCGGTGTTCTTGCCAATTAAGGTGCTTAAATGTTTAAAAAGAGCGCCCCTTTCTATAGCGCCTCTAAAAATTGCAGAAAAAGCAGTAGAGAGAATAAACAGAATAGGAGGGAGGGCGAAAAGCGTAAAAAAAGCAGTAGAGGCGCCCAGCCGTAAGGGATCGTTAAGGAGAAGCCTGCTAAAAGACCTTCTAAGAATATAGGCAAATTCGCTTGCAGAAGACAATGGCAGTTAGCTGTAGATAAGCAGGTAAAGAACAATTTTAAGCCATAAATATACGAGAACTTGTGACCGGAGTTAAAGAAAAATGCAGAAATAAAGAAAAAGTAAAGAAAATTTAAATGTACCCTTGTGAATCTGAAAATAAAGTGCGTATCTTTGCACTCCCTTAACGAAGAAGGCATTAAGTAAATGCGAAATTCGAAAGGTTTCAGGTTCTGAGTTTATTAACTAAGAAAGTATGCCCGGCATCATCGGTAAAAAGATTGGGATGACGAGCCTCTACACAGCAGACGGGAAGATTGTTCCCTGCACGCTCGTACAGGCCGGCCCATGTGTTGTAACACAGGTTAAAACTGTCGAGAAAGATGGCTATAGCGCTATTCAGCTCGGCTATGGCGACAGAAAAGAAAAGCACACCACAAGTGCTATGCAAGGCCACTTCAAGGCTGCGCAGTCTGCACCTAAGAAAAAACTGGTAGAGTTCAAGACAGAAGATCAGAACTTTACATTAGGTCAGGAAATCACCGTTAACCTGTTTGAAGAAGGCGAATTCGTAGACGTAGTAGGCACATCTAAAGGAAAAGGTTTCCAGGGTGTGGTTAAGCGTCATGGTTTCGCCGGTGTTGGTGGCCAGACTCACGGTCAGCACAACAGGGCACGTCACCCGGGTTCCATCGGAGCCTGTTCAACTCCCTCACGAGTATTTAAAGGAATGCGCATGGCAGGTCGTACTGGTGGCGACCGCGTAAAAGTTCAGAACCTTCGTGTTCTGCGCATTATGCCAGAGCAAAATCTGATAGCGGTTAGCGGAGCAATCCCTGGAGCTAAAAATTCTTACGTCTATCTGGAGAAGTAAGCCATGCAGTTAGCAGTTATAAATAACAAAGGACAGAAGACAGGCCGCACGGTTGATCTTTCTGACAATGTGTTCGGCATCGAGCCGAACGAGCACGCAATGTATCTTGACGTGAAGCAGTACCTGGCAAATCAGCGTCAGGGAACTCACAAAGCAAAAGAGCGTGCCGAAGTTGCCCGTACTACCAAAAAGCTGAAAAAGCAGAAAGGTACCGGGGGAGCCCGTGCAGGATCTATGAAGTCGCCACTGTTTAAAGGTGGTGGACGCGTATTCGGACCACGCCCCCGCGACTATAGCTTTAAGCTGAATAAAAAACTGAAGCAACTGGCTCGTATGTCTGCGCTTTCAGTAAAGGCTAAAAACGAGAACATTACCGTTCTTGAGCCATTCACTATCGAAACGCCAAAGACTTCCGCTTTCCAGCAAGTGCTGACGGCAATGGAGCTTAAAGGCCGCAGAACGTTGATCGTTCTTCCTGATACTGATAAAAATCTGGTGCTTTCAGCCCGCAACTTACAATCAGTAGAAGTTCGCTCTGCTTCAGATATGTCTACTTACGACATCCTGAAAGCCGACAACCTGGTGCTGATAGAGTCGGCAGTTAGCAAGTTTGACGAAATTTACGCGAAATAATCATGGAAGTGATAAAGCGGCCACTCATCACTGAAAAAGTGACGGCTATGAACGCAAGCGGCAAGTACGCTTTCGAAGTAGACCGCAAGGCAAATAAAGTAGAAATTAAGAAAGCCATCGAGAAAATGTATGGTGTAAACGTAGCACACGTTTCAACCCTGCGCGCTCCTGGCAAACTGAAATCGAGATATACCAAAGCCGGCGTTATCAGCGGACGCAGCGGTGCCATCAAAAAGGCAATCGTTACAGTACGCGAAGGCGAAGTTATCGATTTCTACAGCACGATTTAATCTGACTGCGAAATGGCATTAAAGAAATTAAGACCGTTAACACCAGGTCAGCGTTTTCGCTTAGCACCGGCATTCACCGAAATTACAACGAATGAGCCGGAGAAAACACTGTTGGCATCTTCTAAAAAATCTGGTGGAAGAAACAATCAGGGCCGCATGACCATGCGTTACATGGGCGGTGGCCACAAGAAGAAATACCGTATGATCGACTTCAAGCGTTCAAAGCATGGAGTACCGGCCACGGTAAAATCAATCGAGTACGATCCAAACCGTACAGCGCGTATTGCTCTTCTTGTGTATGCTGATGGAGAGAAGGCATATATCATTGCACCAGCAGGTTTAACTGTAGGTCAAACTGTTAACTCAGGTCCGGGAATTGCTCCTGAAGTGGGTAACAGCATGACTTTAGCAGAGATGCCACTTGGTACAATCATCCATAACATCGAGTTGCAACCAGGTCAGGGTGCAAGCATGGCACGTAGTGCTGGAACTTACGCACAGCTGGTGGCCCGCGAGGGTAAATACGCTACCGTAAAACTTCCTTCAGGAGAGATGCGCAACGTTTTAGTAAACTGTGCAGCAACTGTAGGAACCGTTTCAAATGGCGACCACATGAATGTTATGTTGGGTAAGGCTGGTCGTAACCGTTGGTTAGGACGTCGCCCAAGAGTTCGTGGTGTTGCAATGAACCCGGTAGATCACCCAATGGGTGGTGGTGAGGGACGCTCTTCAGGAGGTCATCCACGCTCACGCAAAGGCTTGTTGTCTAAAGGCTACAAGACACGCAACAAGAATAAGTATTCAGAGAATTTAATCATTAGCAGATCCAAGAAGTAATGGGACGCTCACTGAAAAAAGGCCCTTATATTGACTTCAGGCTGGAGAAAAAAGTTACAGCTATGGAGCAATCCAATAAGAAAGCTGTAGTAAAGACATGGTCGCGCAGATCAATGATCTCTCCTGATTTCGTAGGCCACACCTTCGCAGTACACAACGGAAACAAGTTTATTCCTGTGTATGTAACCGAAAACATGGTAGGTCATAAGCTTGGGGAATTTGCTCCAACCAGAAACTTCCGCGGACATATTGCTAAAAAAGATAAAGGCAAGAGATAATGGAAGCAGTAGCAAAACTTAGAAACGTGCCAACCTCACCACGCAAAATGCGTCTGATGGCGGGTCTGGTTCGCGGCAAAAGCGTGAGCAAAGCCTTGAACATGCTGAAGTTCCAGGGAAACCAGGGAGCTGAGAAAATAGAAAAGCTGCTTCTTTCTGCTATTGCTAACTGGCAGTCAAAAAATGAAGATGTTCGCTTAGAAGAAGCTGACTTGTTCATTAAAGAAATAAAAGTAGATGGCGGTAAAATGCTGAAGCGTTTACGTCCTGCGCCGCAAGGTCGCGGTCACCGTATCCGCAAGCGTTCTAACCATGTAACACTAGTGGTAGATACAAAGCCTTCAGAAGAATTTACAGAGCAGGCAGAAGCCGCCAACGAATCAAAGTAAGCAGAAATGGGACAAAAAATTAACCCCGTAGGTTTCCGTTTAGGTGTAATCAAAGGTTGGGATTCCAACTGGTACGGCGGAAAAGACTTTGCAGATAAACTGATCGAAGACGAGAAGATCCGCAAATATATTTTCGCACGTATCCCAAAAGGTGGAATCTCTAAGATTGTTATCGAGCGGACACTGAAGCGCATTACTATTACCATTAACACTGCCCGTCCGGGTGTGGTTATCGGTAAAGGCGGTACAGAAGTTGATAAGATCAAAGAAGAGTTGAAGAAGATCACGTCGAAAGATGTTCAGATCAACATCTTCGAGATTAAGCGTCCTGAACTGGATGCACGCCTTGTAGGTGAGTCAATCGCCCAGCAGCTTCAGGCTCGAATCTCTTTCCGTCGTGCAATGAAGCAGGCAATTTCTACTGCTACACGTGTAGGTGCAGAAGGAATTAAGGTACAATGTTCAGGCCGTTTAGGGG
>JAFADQ010000418.1 GCA_023424725.1 Bacteroidota bacterium | reverse complement strand
TTGCAGTAACTCCGCGCAAAGCCATGCCTTTTTGCTGCCATTGCTCGCGGCCCGAGTTGCTGCAAAGCGCGGCCAAACCACTTACGCCCACCTGCGGTTGTTTATGAAAAACATGCACATACAACTGCTCCTGCGCGGCACCCTGCAAACCCGCCCACCAGGGCTCGGGGCCTGCCGTGGGAGGCAGCAGCACCTGGCCGTTTTTGGGGTCTACCACCGCGAATTTTGCCTGCAGCAGCTCCGCATCGCGCAGCTCTACGGCCAGTAAATTAGTATCAGAAAAAGGAATTACCCGCCAGAGCGGCATCTCAAACTCTGCTGAAAAAGTAGAAAGCATACGTATTTCTTTACCTGATATACAAAATTTTGCCAATGCTAAGGTACAATTTTTGGCTGCAATGCCCGAAAAACCGGCTGGTACAGCCTAATTCCGGCCTTTTTTGCGCAAATTTCCGGAACACCGGGCTCCGGCCCGGTTAGCCTTGGGCAGCAAAACAGTACTTCTGAAAGATTAAATACCCGGGTAACATTAAAAAATTAATTTAGGGCGATGGCTAAAGCCCCGGGCTATTCGCTGCAATCTTTTTGCGGGTAAGCGCAAGTACCAGGCATTGCCCATATCTTTTCTCATTCACTTATTCGCTCATTTGCCTACAGATTTCCGCAAAAAGGATTTCCGTTGCTATCCCTATCGCAAAGGCACCTCCATTGCAAGGCAATAGCAACAGAATAAAAATCTGCAGGGCAAACGCCCAAATTAACCATTCAACCCCTTATCTTTCCGTTCCAGATTATCTTCATCATTATGACAACGATCGGCATTATTCCGGCCCGCTACGCCTCTACCCGCTTTCCGGGCAAACCCCTTGCCAACATTAACGGCAAAACCATGATACAACGTGTGTACGAGCAGGCGCAAAAAGCCAATTTGCAGCAGATTGTAGTAGCCACCGACGACGAGCGCATTTTAAACCACGTACTAAATTTTGGCGGCAAGGCCGTTATCACCAAAGAATCGCACCCCAGCGGCACCGACCGTTGCTTCGAGGCCTACTGCACCTTCGATAATCCAGCAGATTTTGTAGTAAACATTCAGGGCGACGAGCCCTTTATTCAGCCATCACAAATAAACCAGCTTATAGAGGCGCTAACAAAACCCGGCGCTCAAATTGCCACACTTGCCCGTAAACTCACAGAAACCGATAAAATTTTATCGGCCGACACTGTAAAACTGGTAATGAATCTGCAGCACGAAGCCTTGTATTTCAGCCGCCACCCAATACCGTTTATTCGTGGCTCGCAGCCCGGAAATTGGGCTTCGCAGCATAGCTTTTACCAGCATATTGGCCTGTACGGCTACCGCGCCGATGTGCTGGAGCAACTGGTACAACTTCCGGTATCTGACCTGGAAAAATGCGAATCGCTGGAGCAACTTCGCTGGCTCGAGCACGGCTACAAAATTCGTGTAGGCATAACCACCGAAGCTGCCCACGGCATAGATACACCCGAAGATCTGGAGAAAGTTCTGGCGCTGGGACTGGAGTAAAATGCAGGTTAGAATAACTGAAAGACAAGGCAGTAACTTGTCTCTATGTTAGGCTGCAATGGCCAAAAAATTGCCTGTTACAGTCCAACAACCAACAATCTACAATCAGCAATTAACAATCAACCACCCATCAAAACAATACACTAACCTGCATGCGGCCAATGTGTACGGTGGGGCTACCGGAGGCTTTGCGGCCATCGTAGCTCAGGTTTATGTTAAGGCCGTTGCTGAGGCGCTGCTGTATGTTTAGCAGCCAGGTAACGTTGTTTCCGGGGCGCAGCGCGTTTAGCAATTCGTTACCTACTACTGAGTTTACCTGGCCTGTATAATCTAGTTTAATATACCGCAAATTGGCCGTTACCGTGCGCTTAGATACTTGGCTAATTCTGGATTCCAACCCAAATTCGTTGTTTAATAACCTTTCTGCACCGCCTTCGGGCTGCACGTTTTCGCGCTTTCCGTACAGGTAAGAGGCCGTTAACCTAAAAACCGTGTTGGGCTGCCAGCTTAGTTCGGGCGCTATTTCGTGGCCCTGAATTTGGAAGTTGCGGGTAAGAAGGTAGTTGCTGGTGTTGCCGTTTATGCGCCTCGCAAGGATAATTCTGGAGCTGAAAGCCTCGGTTAAATTATATCTTATGTTCAGGCTTTGTTCTTCCAAAGATCTGGTGTCGGTTCCGTTCACGAGCAATTGCTTCGATTCGTTATCGGTCCAGGTGCCTTCTACGCCCCAAACCGGGTTGCTGCGGTTGTAATATAAGGTGTTCCGGAACGATTTATTCAGCGCGATCAGAAGCTGCTCTTCTACCTCGTTGCGGAAAGGGTTAAAGCGGCTGCCAAATTCGGGGTTGGTGGTGCGCTTATCAATAGTTATAAAATTTAGCGCCGAAAATTTGGCCAGGAAACCCTTCAGGCCATCTTTACCGATCCATTTGCGGGGCATGCTGCTGTTTAGCCGGTAGGTAAGCTGGTTGGTATAGGCAGTAATATATTCGTCGGTTGGGGTAAAAATCTTAATATACGTGGTGTCGTTGCGGGGCTGCTGCACCTGAAAAAACTCGTCGAGCTGTTGTTTCCGGTCGCCGTTTAAATCTTCCCAATAGTAATTTCCCTGCCCGTTAAGCTGCGGAATATATTCGTAGCGTTGCTTTAGCTCGCGGCCGGTGGCAATGCTGTAACTAACTTCGGAGCGAATGTGCCTGTCGAGAATATTGGCCGTGTAATCTATCTTGGAAAGTACATTTTTTATAGTGGCAGAATCTTCGCTTTGCAACTCGCGGTAGGTTACCAGCAGGCCCAGTGTTTGGTTTTTGCCTATATCTGTAGCAGCGGTGGCGGTAGTGGTATTGGCTTTTTGGGGCCGGCGCAGCTCGTTTGCCCGCATAAATCTGTCTTGCCTTATGCTGTGATCTATCCGGAAACGGGCGCGGGCCGAGTCGGAGCTTTCTACAAAAAAAACGTGCTCTTCAAAATAAATAGCCGAGCTAAGCAGCGAGTCGGAGTTAAGATCTGTTACCCGGTTTTTATCGAAACGATAAGCATAACCCGGCGAAAAATTCTCCAGATTGTACCGCAACCCAACATCGCCGCGCAACCAGTCCGATTCTGAAAATTGCTGCTTGCTGTCGAGCAAAAATAAATTGGCATTTACATCCAGCTTTCCGAATTGCCGCGCCACATCAAACCAATGCTGCATTCCGTTTACCTCGTTGCGCCGGTAACGTTTGCTTAGCCGGTAATTTATCTGGTTCCGCACATTTTTCTCCAGTCCTATTCCGGCATCAAAAAAATTATCGCTTTCGGGCCGCAGCCGGTTTACAGACGATGAGCTGGTGCT
>JAFADQ010000404.1 GCA_023424725.1 Bacteroidota bacterium | reverse complement strand
GTGATTTCTGGTCTAAATAACCAAGAAGGTTTTTGCTCCTGACCGGCTTTCAACAGTTTGTCGTATTGCCAATACTTATCTTCTCTTATGGCAATACAATTCATGTTGGGTTTTTCTAATTTGGTATTTACCCAAACCCACAATTACCTGTCTTTCCGGCCTTTTAAAATATATATCCTATTTTTGAAGGTTCTTTACTATATCATGAAAAACGTAATTCTCTCCTTTCTTTTCCTGTTTTTATCTTTTCCCGTTTCCTTTTCTCAACCACCTAAACGTTATCCTGCCGGCGAACTGCAATTAGCTATTAACAAGCTTAATGTTCTGGGATCGGTGTTGTATGTTGCGGCTCATCCTGATGACGAAAATACCCGATTGATATCGTGGCTTGCGAACAATAAACTTTACAATACAGGTTATATTTCTTTAACCAGGGGCGATGGCGGGCAAAACCTAATTGGCCCGGAAATTTGGGAGCAATTAGGCATAATCAGAACACAGGAGCTGTTACAGGCAAGAAGGGTAGATGGCGGAAAACAGTTTTTTTCCAGAGCTAACGATTTTGGCTTTTCTAAGCATCCTGACGAAACGTTTACTATTTGGGATAAGGAACAAGTATTGGCAGATCTGGTTTGGACTATCCGCAAGTTTAAACCCGATGTTATTATCACCAGATTTTCTTTGGAGCCAGGCGCCACGCATGGGCATCATACGGCTTCTGCTATTTTGGCCCGCGAAGCCTTTGATGCAGCAGCAGATCCAAACCGGTTTCCAGAGCAACTTAGTTATGTAAGTGTTTGGCAAGCCAGGCGGATTCTTTGGAATACCTCGTCGTTTTTTTATACCCGAAACGATATGCAGTTTGACGAAACGGGAAAGCTGAAAATAGATGTTGGAGATTATAGCCCATTATTAGGCAAATCTATGACCGAAATTGCCGCCGAAAGCCGCAGCATGCACAAAAGCCAGGGCTTTGGAAGCAGCGGCGTAAGAGGAACTACGTACGAATATTTTGAGCATTTAGCCGGCGATAAGGCAGAAAATGCGCTGCTGGAAAAAATTAATACTTCCTGGAACCGAGTAGAGGGCGGAAAGGCGGTTGGGAAATTATTAGAGAAAGCAAAAAAAGAGTTTAACCCGGCTAACCCCGGCGCCTCTGTGCCAGTTTTACTAAAAGCCTTATCGGCCTTAAATAATTTGCCCGACGGTTATTGGAAGCAAACAAAATTGGAAGATCTGAAAGCAGTAATAAAAGGATGTTTAGGCCTTCACCTCGAGGCCATTACCCGCGAATTTACCATCACTCCCGGGCAAACAGCCGTTGTAAGTATAGAAGCTGTGAACAGATCGGCGGTACCGGTAATTTTAAACAAGGTTACGTACTCTTTAACCAGCCTGGATACTACTTTACAAACTTCTCTTAACAATAATCAGGTACTGGAATACATAGCTAAAATAACTGTTCCGGAAAATACGCTCATTTCGCAGCCTTATTGGCTCCGGACGAAGGGAACAAAGGGCATGTTTACAGTCGAAAATCAGGAACTGACCGGATTGCCCGAGAATCCGGCCGATGCCAAAGTGGTATTTTCTTTAACAGTAAACGGGGTGCCATTAGAGTATTCGGTGCCTGTAATGTATAAGAAAACAGATCCGGTAGATGGAGAAATTTACAGGCCTTTTGAGGTGATTCCGCCGGTTTTGGTACGCGCGGCAGACCAGGTTTTGGTTTTTGCTGACAACAAACCGAGGGTAATCAGGGCAATGGTGCAGGCCGGCCAAGATAACATAGCAGGTAATTTACAACTTACATTGCCAGAAGGATGGCGCTCTGAGCCGGCAACCGCGCCTTTTAAAGTGCAGCATAAAGGGGAAGAATTAACGGTGCTTTTCAAAATATTCCCACCGGCAAAATCAAGCGAAGGCGAGCTTGGAGTGGTGGCTGAGGTAGATGGTAAAAGCTTTACTAAAAGTATTGTAGCGATTAATTATCCTCATATTCCGTCGCAGGTTGTATTTCCGGAGGCCACTTCTAAAATAGTAAGGCTAGATTTAACCAAAAATGGCGAGAACATTGGTTATATAACGGGCGCCGGCGACGAGATTCCCGAAAGCCTGAGGCAAATTGGCTATAATGTAAATATTCTTGCCGAATCGGAAATCACGGCCGATAATCTGAAACGGTTCGATGCAATTATTCTGGGAGTGCGCGCGCTTAACACCAACGACAGAATTAAATTTTATATGCCCCGCCTGCTGGAATATGTGAAAACCGGCGGCAATGTTATTGTGCAATACAACACAAGCCATGCCTTGGTAACAGAAGAAATAGGGCCGTACACGCTAAAGCTTTCGCGCGACAGAGTTACGGTAGAAGAAGCCGAAGTACGTTTTCTTAAGCCTGAACATGAAGTGCTGAATAGCCCAAATAAAATTACCAAAGCCGATTTTGAGGGTTGGGTGCAGGAACGCGGTTTGTACTTCCCGAGCGAGTGGAGCAGCGAATATGAAGCTATACTATCGAGCAACGACCCTGGCGAAACACCAAAAGACGGAGGTTTGTTGGTTGCTAAATACGGCGAAGGTCACTTTGTTTACACAGGTTACTCCTGGTTCAGGCAGTTGCCGGCGGGTGTGCCCGGCGCTTACCGGATCTTTACAAACCTGATCTCGATAGGTAAAAAATAAAAAAAGCCCTGTTTCTATTATTAGGGGCAGGGCTTTTAATTTGTAAACCTTTAGGCTGCAGCATGGGTTTTTTTGGCCGTTGCAGCTATCTATTCCGGACGAGTGTGGCGGCTAATTTAGCAGCCTGATCCGCAATTTCGGCTATAGCTGTAGATTCCCATAAAACACCTTTTAAAGGTGGCCCAAGGCTAAAAAGCCAATCGTGTGGCGTTTGGTCAGCGCTTAGTAAATGGCCATCGGGCAAGGCTGCAAGGCCCAAAAACAGCGGGTCCGGAGAGATAAATCCTTTCAGCAATAAATCCTGAACTAACCGGGAGTCTGCTTTTCTATAGTCAGATTCGGGGCCGGTGCAGTTAATCACTCTTGCGGCTTTAAATACCATCGTATTACCTTTTCTGATCGAAATCGAAACTACTGCTTTGCCATTTATTACATTGGCATCGCGAATGCGGCCGGCCAATACTTTTAACTGCCCGCTCTCTAAAAGCTGATTAACGATTGCGGCGGTGGCAGGAGGCATGCGGTGCCGCGATACTGTCCAGATATATTGCAGGTGCCTTAAAAAGGCAGACTTTTCGTGGTTGGGCAATTTTTGCCAGAAACTTTGCGCGTGCGGCCTGAAAGCATCTACTACCGATCGCCAGCACAAGCCCTGTTCGGCTGCCAGCTGCACGTGCCGCCTGATAAATAAAAACCAGTCTCTTACCGAAGTTATTTGGGCAGCTTCGCCTGCAATATTGGTATAGGGCGCCGTGGCCATGTGTATGTGCGGCAAGGTGCCATGCCGCGATACTGCCAGCACCGGGCCTGTATGGTTGCGGGCATACAAGCTCATTAGCACGTCGGCCATTGTTAAGCCGGAGCCTATAAGTAATACCGGGTCGTTTGCCTGTACTTTATCCAGCGCCTCTTCTGCCCACGGATCGGCGGCATACATTCCGGGTGGCAGCGTGGTAAGGCAAGGCGCCGGGTTGCCGGGCCGGAAATTTCCTAAAGCCAGCACCACTTTGTCGGCTGCTATTTCGGTGCCGTCGGTCAGCAATACTACTTTAGAGTTGTTTCTAATCTCAATTGCGGTTGCCAGAGCAGGAACCTGTGTGAAACTAACAGAAGCGGGTTTGTTTGCCAGGCTTTTTTCCAAAGTATCTGCCAGGTACTGGCCGTAAAGTTGGCGCGGAACAAAATCGGAAGCTGCAAAGGGCAATTTTTGCCGTGCCAGCCACGAAACGAAATGATCGGGCATACCGGGCAGGGCACTTATTTTGGCGGCCGGCACATTAAGTAAATGCAGGGGTTGTTGTGTAGAGTATGCCAGGCCCCGGCCTATATTTTGCGGTGTGTCTATCAGGTAAATATCTGTTGTAACACCGGCCTGTAGCATGCACAGTTGGGCCGTAAGCAGTGTGCCGCTTGCACCTGCACCTATAATGGCAATACGTACAGGCTTTTTAGGCTGCATGGGTAGTTGTAAGGTTGCCGGTTTTGTACGCAATAAGTACATGCCCGGCCATTTTTATAAAAGAGCTTAACAATACGGCAGGCTGCGGGCATCATTTTTTGCTGCATCAGCCACTAAAATGTTTTCAGAACCTCTTCGGTAATCTTCAGCATATCGGCGTAATGGTTGCCAATTTTATCTTTCTTCTTTTTGCCAAGCCTAACAATTATCAGGTTTTTATCGGGCACTACAATCATGTATTGGCCTAGAATACCGCGGGCGTAGTACACCTTATGTCCGTTAAATTCCGGAATTATCCACCATTGCAGGCCATAGTAGTTGGTGGGTTTGCCAGTGGCATCGGGCAGGCCGTGCGGGGTTATAGCTGTTTTTATATAGCCGGCAGATAGCAGGGTGTCGCCGTTCCAGACTCCGTTATTAAGATATAGTTTGCCAAGGCGGGCAAAATCGCGGGCATTAGAAAAAAAGCAGCAATAAGCTTTTTCGTGGCCGTTTAGGTGGTCTATGCTCCAT